>CAMDDY010000204.1 GCA_945893125.1 Bordetella parapertussis | reverse complement strand
AATCACCAAAAAAGACATCTCTGCCGCCATGCACTACCTCAACCATCGCCCCAGAAAATGCCTCGGCTTCAAAACACCCCACGAAGTCTTCTGGAAGAAGCTACACTCGCATCATAACGCGGTTGCACTTCAGACTTGAATCCGCCATGCGTTTTTCGGCGTCATAGATGATAGATTGTGCGTACTGGCCGCCGTCGACGCGAAACTTCTCCGCCTCGCGCGACGCGGGAAATCGTTTGTTATTGACGTGAAACTCGCTGATCGTATTTTTCAGCGAGCCCGTCAACAAAATAGTTTTCGCCATCTCTGCACGCTGCTCGTAATCCGAGTGCCCCGAGATGCCCACAAGGATTACACCGATTAGCAGCACTACAACGATCAGCGTATTGCGGACGGAACCCGCTTGCCGCTTGCGGGATACTCGATTCAAATTTTTCATACCCACCTCCCTGTGTGCCCGCAACCTGCCGTGGCGTCATGCACTTTACAACGATATCCGGAAATACGCTGCACTCCTTCCTGGCATACTTCCGCACGCCTTCAATCATGTCCCGGAATAAACAGCGTCCGCGTCTTCCATTCCAGCGTTTCCGCCGCGCCCTTGGGCATGTCGTGGTATAAAAAACGCCGCTCATTGGCGACGATTTCGAGAATGACGTTTTCGTCCGCCGCGATGTTCGCGGTTTGCAGCCTTTGCACTTCGTCCTCGCTAATGGGAATCGCCACAGTAGTTTGCGGGTCGTCGCTGTCGGCCCAATCGACGCGCTCGCAGAACAGGCTTAGAAAGTGCTGCCCGCAGCGTACACAGCGCGCAATGGACACGCCGAAGTGAGATTCGTCCACCAGCTCGGCGATGTGTTTGGTTTTGCGGATGGCTTCCAGTGCCGCGGCGGTGTCATCGCCGAGACAGGTGCAGGTGTGCGGGTACATGGGCGGGTGAATCCGGGCCGCCCTGCCGGGTTCGCCAGATGTCGCCAGCAGCATGCGCAACTTTTGCAGCGGCTCGGCATTGCTGGTCGGCTCGCGAAAATTCTCGCACCAGCACTCTCCCCGGCGCAGGTCTACGGCAACCCATTCCTGTGTTTCAGCCGGCGTCGACAGGTCCATCGTCATCCCGTCCGGCTCCGCCAGCCACGCCTCCTCCTTCGACTCGCGCGTGTCGGCGATAATCCTGCCGTGCTCGATATCGGTAAACAGCGCATGGTAGTAGGGCTTTATCTCACCGCGCTCGTTCGGTGCGCTGCGCCCGCTTGGAAACAGATCGATGCGAAATCTTCCATCGGGGCTGGTGATGCTGCGCCGCTGCGGCGCCGCCGGCGATGACGCCACCACGTGCAGGCTCGGTTTCTGCCGTGGCGGAGGCTCCAACAAGCGCTCCTGCAGTTGATGCAGGGATGCAATCATCTTGTTCAGGGTGAAATTCCTGATCCTGTCCACCTCCCAGTACCGCAGGCAATCCAGATCGATAAAAACAATCAGGCGCTGCCTGCCATCGGCGTGCTGCAATTCCAGCACCAGTTGAGATGCGCTGGGATTAAATTCGCCGCGGCTGTACCAGCTGGAACCCTCGAGATCGAAAACCGTATGCTGGTTGACGGTATCGACGATCCGCGCGCGTCCGCGATAGCCCTCGGGCCCATACTCGGATTCCCACGATTCCAGCCGCCAGCGGCCGTCGCTGGAGCGCTGCGTCTCGATTTCGGGTTCTGGAATCGGCGCTTCCACCACTGATTCCGGCTTCGGTGTCGCAGGCTTCGGCAATACTTCACCGGCAAGCTGTTCGGCGCCGGGCCAGCGCACGGCGCGCGCACGGTCGAATTCCGGCGGCACGCCATCACCGCGCGCAATCGCTTCGAGATCGGCCGCCTGCCCGGCCGGCGCATGCGCCTGGCGCGGATCGCCGTGGTAGTAATACCCGTTATCGAGATCGAGCGTGGCCGGATACATCACTATCGAGCCATCCCGGCGCGAAAGGCGCAGATGCAGCAGTGCGCGGCCATTCGCATCGAAGCTGCACAATTCAACGCGGCAACCGGCATCGCTGAGGTCGAGCACGCAGGTGCGGCATTGCGCCAGCACCAACTGGATGCGTTGTCGCTCACCACCCGCGCCCGTATCGCAATGGCGCAGCAGCCGGAAGCGTCGACAGGGGGAAAGTTCTTCGTCAGGTGCGCTCATGCGCGCATAGTAGCGCAGCGCCGAGACGCCGTTAACGGTGTGCGCAGCTCGGGCGCGCAGGAACCGAAGCTAAAGAGGAAGCTAAAGGAACAGTTCTTGACGTTGCGCTCCTCCTCAACCACGGCGCCTACCAACATCAGACGCCTCAGCCGTCCGCCTACGCATGCATCGCTGCGATCACGGTCGGCGGTCGCCGCCCTTTGACTTATAGAGATCGCGCGCGAACAGGTTGCGAACCATCTCGGCCCTGATGTGCTTCTCCGTTGACGGCCAGGGATGCGCCGCGCGATACGACTTGGCCGCGTCGATGGCCTTGGCGAGCGCGGCGACGGTCTGCCCATCGAGACCAGGGTACGGCTCGTCAGGGGCGAATCCGACCAGAATATCATCCAGCCCGCCTTCGAGCTTTGCGATCGCCTGCTCCCGCTCTCCCAGCCACAGGTGGTTGAGTGTGGCGATGCGGGCCCCGATTTCCCGGGCATCCTTGGTCAAGGCGCTGTTGAGGATCAACGCCGTTCCCGAGCGATATCCCCCGAACGCCCCTGTCGCCAGGCCAGCCAGGCTGCCGGCGACGAATGCAACGATAAGACTGACGAGAAATGTCTTTCTGGTGACCATGCTTGTTTCTCCTATGCTCCAACGGTTCAAGATTGCCCGGCTAAGGCTTCACGCAATTTGTGGCAATTCGTAGCGAACTCTTGAAAAATGCTGCGGTTTAAAAAGTTACAACGACGGGCTTACTTCGATGGCGCCACTGGCGAAAAGACATCGCTCGCCGCCTTGAGGCGAGCGACCCGCCTTCGCAGCCACCTCCCCACTGCGAATACCGCCGCCGAAAATCCCAAAGCGTAGAGTAACGCCATGACCTATAGATGCCAATGTAGCCGATGAAGACGATGAAAACGACAGCCACCAAGCCCGCAAGTATTTTTAGAAAACGCATTGCTTATCTCCCAGTTACCTGCGCTTACATCATGAGTGCGGCGAGCGTAGACGTGGACACAATGAACGTGTCCATCCTTCGCTTGCCGTGCTTGCGATGGGTTTCACCCATCCTACGCTTGCTGTCAATTTTTCGGGTCGCCGCCACGACGTTTCCCGCAGCGCAAAGACCATACAAACTGAATTTCGGCATTACCGTGGCAGCGGCGGCAGGTAACGATCCAGGTCGGCCAGCTTGCGCACCGGACGCGGCCATGAAAGCCAGATGCTGCAACTCTGCAGCAGCAGAATAAAAGCCGAAGCAATCGCCACAACCGTGATGCGCGTCGACAACTGGACAGCGGGCGCGAATAGCACACCGCCGATTGCGGCAAGCGGGATAATCTGAAACAAGACCGGCGCGAAAAGCGCGTGCAGCTTGGTGCTGCCTATGAGCACGCGGTGAAGTCCGTGTTGTTTGGCGACCGACGCGGCAAAACTCTGCATTGTCTGTGTATAGCCGCTGTCGAGCGCAAGTTCCGGAATCAGCCACAGCGGCTGATTCGATCCCTCGCGCAAGAACCATGTTTCGTAGAACCGGCGCTTGCCGTCCTGGTAATCCACCCGCATGCTTGCCACCTCTGCTGCGGTGATGGTGAGCGTGCCGCCGTCCGCATGCAGCTCGGTACGACCATCGCGCACCTCACTGCCTTTGTCGCCGTGCAGATCAAGCGCGCCGTCCCGAGGCATCACCCAGACCCAGTCTCCCGCAAGGCCATGCGCAATTAGACTGTCGTTGTTTGCCACCGGGAACGGTCTGGCCGCCAAATAAATGTTCACCGTATTTCCCGCCGGCACGTAAGGCAAATGGTCTTCGAGTTCAGCCAGATTGCGAATGCGGCGCGGCCAGTGCGGGTTACGAAACCACAACAGGAAAGCGAACAACAGCAGTACCACGGCGGCGGCGGGACCCACCTCGATAAAATCCGCCAAAAACATCCAGAGATAGCCCAGCGGCAGGAAATAGAGAAGATTGAGGGTAACCAATGCGCTCAGCCGCGACCTGCCGGTCTCGATGCGCTCAAGGCCGCCGTGTTGGGCAACCTGCGCCGCGAATTCGCGTACTACCGGCGTGTATGCCGTCCAGTCATCGCGGGTCGGCGGCACGGGCAGCGGCTTGGCCGTGCCCTTGCGCCACACCTGAGTGACATAGACCAAACCTTTGCGCATTTGATAGCCCACGCGCATGCGCGCCACGTCAGCGGCAGCGATACGCAGCACGCCGCCCTGCGTGTCTGGAAACTTGACCACGCCGTCCTGCATGATTGCGCCCTTGCTGCCGCGCACTTCAAGCGCGCCGTCGCGTACCATCCACCAGACCCGATCCCCCGCCAGCCCTTCTTTGCGCAGATCCTCGTTGTTGTCGGTCTGAAAAACCCAAACGGGCGACGCAGCTTCTGTTGCGCCGGCGGCAGAGCTGCTATCCGTATTCATGGCACAGGCTGACGCGACCTCTACCCTGCTTTTCTCACGCAGGCATAGTGATTGTTTTCCACCTTGCCGCTGTTATATAAAGCGCCATTCAACAAACGTAACCAGCGTGCCGACAATAAACTTATTATCACTATTGATATCTCCATAATTCACGAAAAACCAACTCCGTTCGCCCCCGGATCGAGCCCGGGCATGCTCTGAGCTTGTCGAAGGGACGGCGATTAGCTTCGGTTTGCCGCCGCACGCGCAACGCTCAACAAGGTTCGATGCGGGAAGTCATCTCGATGCCCGTTATGAACGCCGCGTAAACTGCGTCAGATTCGCCATCAACTCCCGCAAGGTGCCGCGATACAACCAGAACAAACCCGCCATGAAATAAATCAGCGATGAGATGATGAGGTTGTCCTGGCGCAGCATGACGTTGCCCTTCGCGGTATGCCACAGCCAGTAGGCGCCATCGACCACGAACCACGCCACCAGCAGTGCGGCACAGATACGCAGCGGCCAGTCGCGCGGCAATGCGCGCAGACCGCCGCGCGGGCGCAGCACGGTGGCGAGCGTTTCGACCACCCACGGCGCGCTCACGTAAGTGAGGGTGCCGATGATGAAGGTGACGCCCACATCCCAATCGGAAATATCGAAGACCAGCGCGCCGTAGATCAGGAGCGCCATCGCCGCCGTGAAAGTAAACAGTTTCCACGGGCGCGCGAGTTCACGACTATAGCTTGCATCAGGAAGAAACGGCGGTGTAGATGGGTTCATGTCGGGCTCCCCTCAGTGGGAAAATAAAATCGTCGGGCCCCCATCAACAATCACCAAGCGTGGGGGTATAGGAATGATGGGTTCAATCACCAGGAACTGCCCTCTTGCTCTGCCACGAAAAACAAGCCGCACCTTGATGTCCCGCAAAGAAAAATCTTCATGATTTTGTTCCCAGGTAAGCTTAGGCAGACCAGTGTTGATTCTTTCAAGCGGGCTGTCAATCTCGTTACGCCGTTGTCGATCCAGGCCCCAATGGCACTATCTTAAGGACTATGGGTGGGCAGTAGGATGCCGGTGACGACGGAACCGCATCGGTCGATTCCGCCCGGCGCCAGCATGCGGATCGATTTCGACATCACTCTTGCTCCTTCGCAATCCGGAACCATCGTGGCATTGTGTGCCGCGTTATTGTAGCCTTCGCGATAGGACAACGAAGGAAACGTCGAAACAATTATGTCAGGCTTCATCCGCCGGGTAGTCACCGGCCACGACCAAAACGGCAAGGCCATCGTACTCTCCGACGGCCTCACGCCCACGCTCAAAACCAACCCGCTGCGGCCCGGTCACCAATCCACCGAAGTATGGCGCACCAGCGCCACACCCGCGCCGATTACCGCCAGCGAACCCGACTCAACATTGCCCGGCCCCGGTCCGATACACCCCGCGCCGCGCGGCACGGTGATCCGCGTTGCCGAATGGGCGCCGGAGCCGAAAGAAATTCGCGAACTCACGCCGGAGGCCGCGCGCGAAATTTTTCGCGCCATGGGCAACGAAAACGCCTCGATGCACGGGCGCGGCGGGCGGCACCCGATCATGCACCGCACCGAGACCATAGACTACGCGGTGATCCTCGAAGGCGAGCTGACGTTGATTCTCGACGACGAGGATGTGTTACTCAAACAAGGCGATGTCGTCGTGCAGCGCGGCACCAGCCACTCATGGGCGAACCGATCCGATAAACCGTGCCGGATTTTATTTGTGCTGCTGGACGGCGAATACGATGACGAACTGAAGAAAACTATTTCTTCGCCAACTCCAACTCCACCAGAAACGCCTTGATCTCGGCGTAGTCTTCTTCCATGTATTTTTTAAGCCGCGCGGCGCCCATGAATTCCGCGAGGCCGTTTAACGTGACCATCTCCGCTTTCCATTCAAGGGTTTCAACAAGGCGTTGAAACGTGTTTTCCCAGAACGCGACTTGCGCGGTGCTGATGCTTTTCGCTCCGAAGACGCCGCGCCAGTTCGACACCACCGAGTTCGCGCCCTGCTCGCGCCACGTCGGTATGCCGGCAAAAAATCCCGGCAGACGTTCGGCGGAAGACACCGCGATCACGCGCACGGCGCCGGTTTTCATGTGCGGCACCCAACTGCCCACCGACACCGGCACCACGTCAATGTGCCCGCCGAGCATCGCCACGATCGCCAGCGCGCCCGATTGAAACACCACGTTGCGCGTTTTTTTAATGTCCACGCCGGCCGCTTTCAACGCGCCCGCGACGCCCTGATGGTTGGTGTTGCCCAGACTGGTGGCGATGCCGAAGCTCACCGCCGCCGGATCTTTTTTAAGGCGCTCGATCAGATCGCGGCCCGACTTGATCGGCGAATCGGCTTTGACCGCGATGCCGATATATTCGCCGAACAGATTGGCGATCGGACTCAACTCGGTATAGGGCGCGACCGTGCGCCCCATCGCGTGTGTGGTCAGCACCCCTTTGCCGGTGTGAAAAATATAGTGCCCGTTGCCGGCGAACTGGTTCAGATACGTTTGCGCCACCGCGCCGCCGCCACCGGTGCGGTTTTGCACCGCAATCGCGGTCTCCACAAACTTGTGCGTCTGAAACACGCCCTGCATCAGCCGCGACATGCGATCCGGGCCGCAGCCCGGCGCGCAATTCACAATAATCTCTATCGGCTGTTCGGGCTTCCAGCCTTGCGCCTGTGCAGCCAGCGGCAACAACAGCGCGGCAACCATGCCATGCAGCGTTTTCCTGAGGAATGTCATACCACTCTCCTTGCGCGCAGAAGTACGTTTGCTCACACTTTTTATTTCACGAAGAATACACGAACCGGCATACTATCCGCATCGCGCGAAACTTTGAAAATCAGGTGCAATTTTTATGCTGGAACTCCTGGGGCTGATCGCCCTCCTATTACTGGGCTGGCTGTGGTACGACAGTCTCGAAGCGCGTGAAGTAGCGGTGCGTGCGGCGCGCGCGGCGTGCGAGGCCGAAGGATTGCTGTTTCTCGACGACACCGTCGGCATCAGAAGCCTGAAACCGGCGCGCGACGACGAAGGGCGATTGAAATTGCAGCGCGCTTACGATTTTGAATACAGCGATACCGGCAACAACCGCATTCACGGCAGCGTGGTGATGCTGGGCAAACGCGTGACATTGCTCAACGTGGGCTTGCTGGTGGTGCCCGACGCACGCACCTTGCATTGAGCTAAATAATTGTAAGTCTATGTTTTTAAACAGTTTTTTAGTATACACTTAGCACCATGCCTGATTGGCCCGACAACGCTCACCGCCGACGCGATGGCATCACGATTTCAGCCTTTCAACTTGCGATCACGCTGTCGGTGCTGCTGCATGTCGCCGTGCTGTGGCATTGGAAAACACAGAAGCCGCCGCGCGATGATGTTTCACCGCCGCCGTTAACCGTCAAGCTGGAACCCATACCCGGCCCGTCGCCTTCCGTGACCACGCCACCACGGCGGCACGCCGCGCCGCCGATAGCCCCAACAGCCCCCTCATCGCCCGCGCCCGTACCCGCGCCACCGCCGGTGATCGCCGTGGCGCCACCCGTGCCCGGCGAATCGGCGCCGCCGGCGCCACTCATGCGCGCGCCGCCCACCGAAGATTTCGCCACCTTCATCGAGGCGCAACGCCGTGCGCGCGGCGAGCCCTCGACCGCCGCACCGGCGCCGCCCGAAACTGAAAACGCGCGCGCCACGCGTCTGGCGGTGGCCAACCTGTCAACGCAGAAAGCACAGGGCGCAGGTTACGATCCCAATCGCAGCGGCGGTATTTTTACGATGAAAAACCGTGGTGTGGATTACGCCGAATTCATGTTTAACGGCTGGCACGCGGAGGCGCGCCGCGACATGGCGCAACTGATTGAAGTGCGCAAGGGCAACCACGGCAATATTGAAGTCGCGGTGGTGCGCAAAATGATTGAAATCATTCGCGCCAACGTGCAAGGCGATTTTCAGTGGCGCTCGCACCGCATGAACAAAGTCGTAACGCTGTCTGCGCGGCAACAGGACAACGCGGGGCTGGAAGAATTCCTGATGCGTGAATTCTTCCGCGAGTTCAAATTCGAAGTGCAACTCTGATTAATAGGTTGGGTGGGCGAGGTGCGATAGCATCCGAGCCCCTCGACCACCAAGTTAAAGTTGCCAAGAATGAACTACACACACCTCACCCAAGACGAACGGTATCAGATTGCGAT
>CAMDDY010000203.1 GCA_945893125.1 Bordetella parapertussis | reverse complement strand
AGCACCGGGTGGCCTTGCGAATACAAATTGTTTACACCGAGCGTCGCCATCGATGAGGCGAATGTGCGCATGATTTCCAGCGCATCGGTCTGAATGTTCTCGGTCATGCTGTGCGGCGCTTCGGCGTTGACCACCGTCACCACGTTGTCTTCACGTTTGAAACCGCGCGTGACATGCAGCGGCTCCCACGGGTTCGCCGCTTCATACTCCGCGATGCAATAGGTGTATTTGCCCGGATGCCCGGTCTGCGAGGCATCCACGCCCGGCCCCGCGCCGCCGATGTTCACCAGCGTGAGGCGCAACGCGCGCCCGATGGTTGCGTTCGCGCGCCATCCCGGCCCGAACAAACCGGTACCGCAGTTGATGCGCAGTTGTTGCACAATCGGCCCGTTGACGATAATCAGCGGCGCGCCCGCGTGCGTGGTGGTTTGCCGGTGCGCCAACCCGTACGCCGGCTCCGACACCGCGTTGAGCGCCGCCACCACCACCGGCAGATACGCCGGCTTACACCCAGCCATCACCGCGTTCACCGCCACCTGCCGCAGCGTGGCGCGGCCCATCTTGGGCGGCACCACGCTGATGAGTTCCTCTGCATCACGCCCCGGCATGCCCTTCAGCATCGCCGACACGCGCCCTTCGGTAGGCGGCACAATAGGCAAGCCATCCGTCCAGCCCTGCTCGTAAAAATAATCGTTGATCGCGTCGTAGGACGCATCGGATTCAGCCATCGCAATCTCGGTCGTGGGTGTCACTAAAAACGTCAAAAACTTTCGACACAGATTTACGCAGATTTACGCAGACAAATTCGAAACCCAGGCCGGTTTTAATCTGCGTTAATCTGCGTAAATCTGTGTCAAAAAGTTCTTCGCTTTTCATCGCGGCATTACCGCATCGGGCAGCGGAAACGGATGTTCGCTCACTTCGTGCGCCAGCACTTCCGCCGAAGTGGTGAGCGCATGCACACACTGCGCCGCGATATCCGCGCCGCGTTTTTCGATCAAAACCACGTCGCGGTCGCCCACCGGGTGCGGCACCACGGCAAACGGCAGCGTGGGGTGACCGATGCCCTCCGCCGTCACCTGCGCCAGCGGCGCGAATGCGGTACTGACCACGGTGATGGTCGGGATGCCCAGGGCTTCGAGTTCGGCCGCGTCACGCGCGGTCCACGGGGTTGACGAGCCTCAGTGGCCGACGCCGTTAATCACCGCGTCGCAGTTTGCCGCCATCTCCTTCGCGTACGGCGACGGCTTACCGAGATAATCCTTGCGCCAGAATTTCACCTGCGCGCCGTGCTCGCGCGCAAGCTTGTCCGCAATGCCGCGCAGCACGATATCGGCGAACTCCTTGTGGTTGTCGAGCACACCGATACGCGCGCCGCGCAAGGTCTGCAAGCGCGTCGCCAGCACGTGCATCTCGGTTTCAATCGCGCCGGTGGGCACATAGACAGCGACGCCGCCGATGGTACGTAGGCTGGTACGAATTTGCGATTGCGTCATGGGTTACTCCTTAAAAGTGCGTAGTGGTATCCTTCGCGACTCGCATCGTAGCCCGCCGGGCACCCTTGCGCCAGTCTTCACAACGCAAAAAAATGCACCTAATGAAATCGATAACACGAACCCTCTGCCTGACCGCCCTGCTTGCTACATCCACGCTAAGCCACGCGCAGACCTGGCCCGCACGCACCGTGCGCGTGATCGCTCCCTTTGCCGCGGGCGGCACTGCCGATCTACTCGGTCGCATCACTGCCGGCAAATTGACCGAGAGCCTGGGCCAATCCTTCATTGTCGAAAATCGCCCCGGCGCGGGTGGCGTGCTCGGCTCGGAGCAGGTCGCGCGCAGTGCGCCGGACGGCTACACGCTGCTGGTGTCGGGCGTGGCCTCGCATGCGGTGGCGCCCGCGCTTTCGCCCAAGTTTCCGTTTGATCCGGTAAAGGATTTCGCCCACATCGCGCTGTTCGGCGGGCCACCGTCGGTGCTGGCGATACACCCGTCGTTGCCCGCCAAGGACTTAAAATCGTTCATCGCCTTTGCCAAATCCAAACCGCGCGAACTCACCTACGGCTCTCCCGGTAACGGCACGCAAGGCCACCTGATCGCGGAGTTGTTCAAGCGCGCCGCCAACATCGACATTCAACACATCCCCTACAAAGGCGCGAGCGTCGCGGTGGTCGATGTGATGGCCGGGCATACGCACGCGATCTCCACCACGCTCACCACCGCCGGCACGCAGATACGCGCCGGGCGCCTGCGCGCGATTGCCATCAGTTCGGCGGCACGGCTGCCGGACTATGACGTGCCCACTTATCGCGAAGCAGGATTTCCCGATCTGGTGGCGAGCATCTGGTTTTCGCTGTCCGGCCCCGCCGCGCTGCCCGTTGATATCGTCAATCGTTTAAACAGCGAAGTACGCCGCGCGCTGCAACTACCCGACGTGCGCGCACGTCTACGCCCGGAAGGCATCGAACCCGGTAACCTCGACCCGAAAGCGTTTACCGAATTTGTCGCGGCGGAAGTGAAACGCTGCGCGCCAGTGGTTAAAGCGTCGGGGGCGAGGGCCGACTGAGTCTTGCGTGATACCAATTCCATTTCATACGATCAGGAACTAATCTGTTCAGCCAACCTTGTTCGAACGGAACACTACTTCACTATTGAAATAGAAATGGAATAAGGCGTCTTACTGACCGAATTACTGCTGCGCCTCGATCATGATGTTTGCAAGCGCCTTCATGTCGAGCGGGAGTTCCCTCTCGCCCGCAGGCATGTTGCTGACGGCGAACATGTGTGCAATGGAATCCAGTGTCTGCTGGTCGGTCAGCGTGCCCGGACTGTCGCGTCGCACGCACATGCGGCGTCAAGTCTTGCAATCGTGCATTTCTTCGATGCAATGCTGCGCAGGGGAGTGATGGAGCCAAACATCATATACCGTAACTATTTGTTTTATTGAGTTAATAATGAGAATTTCTCAAGTCTTGCAATCATGCATTTCTGCAAATCGTGTTAGGGGATAGGCCTTCCAATCCAGCATTGCGATGTTCAACCGACTCCTTCACGTCGAGCGATTCAAGAACCCTTACCTTTTGAGACGTTTCTCGAAATCCCGCTTCGTCGCCGCCAACAACGGCGCGGCCAGTGATTCCGTGAGCTTGATCTCGGTCTTGCAGTTGGGGCAGATGATGGTCGGTTCGGTCATGCGGCTTCCTCCAAGAAAATCAACGCTCATGCGGATTTATTTTTAAGCGCGCGCATAGCAGGAAGCAACGCAGGAATGTCGCTACGGATAATGCTCCACAAGGTATCGTTGTCGATGCCGAGATAGCTGTGGATCAACCGGTTGCGCGTGGCGACTATGAGCCGCCACGGAATCTGCGAATTAGCTGCACGCACAGCGTCCGGCACATGGGTCGCCGCCTCGCCGATCAATTCCAGGTTGCGTACGGTGGCGTCGTAGTTAAGTCCGCTGGCAACAAAACCCGCTTGGTCGAGGCCGTGGGTATAGGCAATCACTTTCTCGGCAAAGCCAATCATGTCGTCCAGATAAAACCGCCATTCACGCTGCGTGGAATCAGACATGGACGGCCTCCTTTTCAATAAACGGTCGAAGTTCTGCACGCAATGCTTTTTCTGTTACCAAATCTATCTTGTAGCCAAACAAGTCTTCAAGATAGAACTGGACACCGAAGTAGCGTTCCGATGTCGCCGGCCCATCGAAGGCGACGAGGATGTCGATATCACTATCGCTGCGCGCCGCATTACGTGCGGTAGAGCCGAACAGGGCAAGCTGAGTTACCCCGTAGCGCGCAGCCAGGGCCGGTTTGCTTTGTGTAAGCAATTCAAGGGCACGTGAGCGATTCATTACTGCCTCCAGTCAAAAACTACAGTCACTACCCGTCGCCACCAGCAACGGTGCGGCGCACCTGCGGTGTTACGTCTTGCAATCGTGCATTTCTTCGATGCAATGCTGCGGGTATAGATTTGCGGTGGCTACTTCGCATTTAACAACCGCCAGTATGCAGCGTTTTCAGATTCTTGTATTTGGGCCGCGCCATAACAGCCCACGAAATGCTGGGCGCCGGTGGTTAAAGCGTCGGGGGCCAAGGCCGCCTGAGTCTTGCGTGAGGCGTCTTACTGACCGAATTACTGCTGCGCCTCGATCACGATGTTTGCAAGCGCCTTCCTGTCGAGCGGGAGTTCCCTCTCGCCCGCGGGCATGTTGCTGACGGCGAACATGTGTGCAATGGCGTCCAGCGTCTGCTGGTCGGTCAGCGTGCCCGGACTGTCGGGCGGCATCGTTTGACGTATATAGATGAAAAGCGCCGCCACGTTGCGACCCGCCCATTTGCGGATAAAGCTGGCTCGCGCAATCGCGGGCGAAGGCGGCATCTCCGGCTGGCCCGCGCCGTTTAACTGCGGGCCGTGACACATGACGCAGACGGCCGAATGCAGCTCCGCGCCGCGCTGGTTCTGCGCCGCAGTATAGACACCGCTCCACACTGACACCGGCTTGACCGCCTGTGCCCCGGCAACCGCAGCGGCGAAAGCCAGTGCAACACCCATCGCCAAGGTGACCGGCCGCACCCCATTTTGTATCCAGTTCATTCCTGATCCTCGTCCGGTTGATCGGCGTCGAGCGCCGTGGTGATGGACATATCAGCGCCGACCTCGACGCTGACGCAAACCGGAAGGTAGCGGGACCGCGAAACCAGCATGTCGTATTGGCCCTTGGCAATCTTGACGCTTGCAATCCCGCGCTCGTCGGTCACCGCCCGGTACGGGTGCAAAACAACGCGCGCACCCGCAATCGGCGTTTGCGTCTCCCGATCGACGGCGCTGACCGTGACTTCGCAGTCAGGCGCAGGCACCACACGAACCATCAGCGGGAATGATGCGCCCGCATGCGGTGGCTCCGCGTCCCAGCCGGCAATCCTTGCCTCCCATGGATGGCTTCCAGCCGCGAGCGGCGCCTTGGCTTCGATCTGTGCAAAATACAGCGCCTTGGTGCCCGGCCACACAACAGGGCCGAGCGTCGCCGTGCCAGCGCACGAGCCGTGCTGGTCACAGAGGCTCAACGCCCTGCCGGCCAGATCGCATCCAGCCGAGCACATGGCGCCGACCGCAATCGCGAAGCGCTCGCCCGCCACGAACGTGGGCGAGACATCCCAAACCGTCAGCTCCACCGCGTGCGCTTCGGGCGCAACTTCTCGCCCGTAGTCGCGAGTCCGGTTCATCATGGCGGTTTCGCCAGCGAGGGCGGACATCGGGTCTACCGCTCTTGCGCGATCTGGCCGCCGGCGATGTAGCCGTGAACCAGCGCCCTGCCCAAGCCGTGCTGTTGCCCGCCGCCGCTCGCCTCGCCCCCGCAGTATAGGCCGGGAATCACCACGCCTTGCGTGTCGACCACCTGCGCCCTGCCGTTGATCCTCAATCCCCCGTAAGAGTCGTGCCAGACCGGGCAAATCGAGGCGGCGTAGAAAGGCGGCTTGTCGATCTTGTGCATCGGGGCGTCCTTGCCGCGCCCGAAGTCGGGGTCGGCGCTCGCGTCCACGTACGAGTTCCACTTGCGTACCGTCTCCGTGAGATGAGAGAGCGGCACCCGCTGAAACTCGTGCCCTTGCTGAATTTTTCGCGCCAGCTCCTCAATGGTATCGGCACTGAAAAAATAACCGTTGTCGGCGGTGAACGGGGGATTGATGTCCCACCCGTCACGCTCGATCGTGCCCCGGTCGAATATCGCCCACAGCGGCCCCGAGTAATAGTGCGGGGGCTGGGAACCCTCGTTCATCGCCATGGCGGCGTCGAGAGCGGGATAATTGTTGTACATCTGCTTGACCCAGCTGGGATGACTGTTGCGCCAATCGCCCTGCACCTGCTTTAACGAATGGTTCGGCGAGCCGGCGCGCGGCCCGCCCGGCCACACAGGGGAACCGTAGCGTTTGGGGAGATCCATTTCGTTATAGAAGCGCTTGCCCACCTGGTTCACCGCGACCAGGTGCTCATACGAGCTGGTGCCGAGCGTGATGCCGGTGGACTGGCGAAACGGAAAGGTCGGGTGACCGGGGAGCATGTCCGTATAGGCGTCGCGCGTCGCCAATCGCGGCGGGATGTGGTAGCTGGCGCTGGTGCCGAGGTTTTGCTGCATGCCCGCGAGATTGGCGCCGATGCGCATGCCGGCGATGATGCCGCTCGCGTCCTGGCCGTGGGGTCCCAGCAGTGCCCAGGCGCTCGACACGAACGCGGGCTCGTTGAACGCGGGATAAAACATGCTGCGAAACTGCGGATTGGCGCCATGACCGCCGCTGCCGACCATGATGGCCCGCCTCGCGCGGATGTTAACGGTGACGCGGCGCTCGTCGACGTTGCCGTTCTGCGCATAACTTTCCATGCGCGTTTTGGTGCCCGGCGTGATTCTGGGGCTATAGCTCGCCCTGACGCCCAGCACTCGTCCCGCAAACGGCTGCTCGCGGACGATCTCGGTCATCCTGCGGTTCAACATGAAGCGCACGCCCTTCTCACGCGCGCTGAATTCGAGACCCCGCGTGAGCGCGGCGCCGTTCCACACCGCGTTGGGCGCGGCCCACTTGGCCGCACTGTCCATGAAGCGCGGCGCAAAATGGCTCGAGCTTTTGCCGCGGATTCCCGCGTCCTGCCGCGTGACCGTTCCCGCCTTGATGTCGGTCTTGTCGCCGAGCATGAGGAAGGACGTTGCGCGCCGGGCGCGCGATATGCCGCTGGTCTGGTGCGTGCCCTGTATCCGCGTGAAACGCACGTAGTTGTCCATCAAAAACTGTCGTGTCGCGGGACAGTTATCGGCCCAGGCGCGATGGAGTTCCCGGTTGTTGTAGCGGTAAGGCGCGTTCGCGCCGGCATCGAGCACGGACCAGTCAGTGATGTCCTTGAACAGGAAATCGGTGTCCTCGGTCATGTCCTCCGGCTTGTGCAGCGGCGGCACCTTGAGAAATCCCTCCTTGTCGCCCTGCCCGGCGATGTCTCGAAGCTGGCACGGGTCGCCGCCACCGAGCGCGATCTGGCCGCCGCTGTGCAGCATCTTGCCGCCGACGTCGTAGTTCTGGTCAATGACCAGCACATCGAGGCCGGCGTCCCGCGCGCGGATCGCGCAGGGTAATCCCGAACACCCCGCACCGATGACGAGGACATCCACCTCGTAGTCCCATTTGATGCTGTCAGGGCGCGTTCCCTGCGCGGATGCGCCACCGACGCCACCACCGAGAGCGGCGGCGCCGACACCCGCAGCCACGCCCCCTTGCAGAAACTTTCGACGACCGGCTGAAGTCGTTTCTTGCGGCTTATGCGCTTGCGGCTTGGTATCACGTTTTTTGGCCATGTCCTCTCTCCCTGTCGTTGTGTGGATCCGTGTGTTCTTTTTCATCTGGTATGGCAAACCCGGCGGCTTGCCTTTTGCGCACCTTACCCCTACGGCAGGCAAAGCGGGAAAGCTGGTAGTCGTCAACCACCTGAACCGCACCTTTACCGCCCGTGATCGGTTTGCCGGCGCCGGCAAAGTGATGCTCCGCGCTGTTTCCCGATGTTTCGCAGGACGTCATAGCGCGGTTTACCGCATCTTCAAAGCGGCGCCACTGGCTGTAGCCCAGCAGGGGTTGCAAGTCGCGGGCACTCCAGTATTCGGCGCCGTGCTCGTTGGTGAGCTTAAGTGCTTCAAAGGTCTTCTTTCCGGGTACAGGCAATTGATTGTTTGTCATGATGCTTCCTGATGCTTATCCGCGCGTTGCAAGCATTGCCGCCGTTTTTCCATCGGCATGTCGATTTTACGCCCCCCTCTCCGGCGTGCGTTCCGATTAGCCGGATGGGTGAAACCCATCGCAAAAGTCATATCCGAGCGATGGGTTTCACCCATCCTACGCCTAACGCCTCACGATCAAACTGGAAATGCCTCCGTCCGCTCCCACGTCAGCGTATTGATAAACTGCCGCGTATCCGTGCCTGCCGTGCGCGGCGTGGTTTCGATCACCAGTTCGTCACCCGTCACTTTGAACAGGCGCATTTGCTTGGCGCCCATCCACGCTTCGTTCCACGACAGTTCAACCTCGTGAATGACGGTATCGCCCTCGACGGTATAACGCCCCGAATACGCGCTGATGATCGATTTAAACAGCCGCACGCGCTCTTCGTCGGTCAACACTTCGCCCGCAGGCGGCTGGCGGTTTTCCTCGACCGTGATCGACATCATGAATCCGCCGGGCGTGTAGAGGATGTACGCCTGCGGCAGCATGTCGCTACGCACTTCATTAGTGTCGAGAAAACGGCGCGTATATTTTTTGAGTTTCCAGACCCCTTCAATACGGCTGGTCATGCGGGCCTCAGCACATGCAGTAACACCAGCAGCCCGCCAATCACCGCTGCATTGTTCAGCAGCGCGATGCGCAACATATGCCGCCGCATCGGGTCTTCCACCCGCCAGAAGCGGTGAAACATCGCGCCCGCGATGGCGGTAAACGCGATCAGCAGCCACACGCCGATATCCGCGTGCCAGCCGGTGAGCAGCAGCGCGCAACCGGCGAATTCCATCGCGATGCCGAACCAGAACGCAAACGCCGGCAGCGGCACGCCAAACCCTGTCATGCGCTCGATGTGGTCTTTCACGCGCGCGGGCATCACGTTCAATGTGCCGGCCACCAGAAACAAACTCGCGATGAGTAACTTGCCGGTGGTAACCATCCATGATGGGTCTTGCTGAAACATCGCCCCCCCCTTTGTCGTCGTTGGCTTCTGCCTGCATTATGCCCAATCTTGATTATTGCCAAACAGGAAACTCTCCCACGCCAAAATGGCGCTTGTTTCCACACCCACTCCTTC
>CAMDDY010000202.1 GCA_945893125.1 Bordetella parapertussis | reverse complement strand
TCGCAATCTGATACCGTTCGTCTTGGGTGAGGTGTGTGTAGTTCATTCTTGGCAACTTTAACTTGGTGGTCGAGGGGCTCGGATGCTATCGCACCTCGCCCACCCAACCTATTAATCAGAGTTGCACTTCGAATTTGAACTCGCGAACTGTCGCTACGCACCATCCTCGCGGAAATCCCGCAATGCATCGTGGCGGGCGTGGGGTTCTCGGGGCGCACGGTGGCCGACCTCGTGGCGCTCGCCAAAAAGCAGCCGGGTAAAGTGAGTTTTGCCTCGTATGGCGCGGGCACGCTGGCGCATCTGGGGATTGCCTTGCTGACCAACAGCGCGGGCATTGAGGTGCTGCATGTGCCGTACAAAGGCGGCCCGGCGGCACACCCTGACGTGGTGAATGGCCGCGTGCAGGTGTTGTGGGATTCGGTGGCGGGCACGCGCCCGCTGGTGAATTCAGGCAAACTCAAAATGCTGGCGGTCACGGGCGCATCGCGTTTGGCGGATACGCCCGATGTGCCGACGGTGGCCGAAGCCGGCTTCAAAGGCTTTGATGTGGCGGGTTGGGTGGCGGCGGCAGTGCCGGTAGGCACGCCCAAACAGATTGCTGAATTTCTCAGCGTTGAATTAAGTCAGATCGTCAAACAGCCGGATGTGCGCAATCGCCTGTCAACCGCAGGGCTGGTTGCCAATGGTTCGAGTGCGGCGGACGCCACCGTGCGGCTGAATTCGTACGTGGAAAAATTCGCGCTGGCAGTTAAGATTTCCGGTTATCAAGCTGATTGATGACAGAGCGCGCTTAGTAAGGCGCAATCCGTATTGCGCCGCATGTTGGCGTGGCATGCACAAAGATCGGTGCAATGCGCTTCACTTATTGCACCCGGCGACGTGGGATTTTCTACGCGTTCTTAGCCCTCGATCCTCGCTTCCTTAACCACGCGCCGCCAGCGTTCGACGGTCGGTTTCAACACATTAAAAAAGTTTTCGGGCGGGCCGCCATCGGGCTGAAGTCCCTCGGCGCGCATTTGTCTGGACATTTCCTCGGTGCGCAGCACGTTGGACACTTCGCGATTCCACAGGGCTACGATGTCTTTCGCTATGCCCTTCGGTCCCCATATTGCGTACCAGTGCGGCACATCGAATCCCGGCACGGTTTCACCGATGCTCGGCACATCCGGCAGCGCGGGGGAACGCTGGGCGGTGGTGATGCCGATGGCGCGCAGACGTCCTCCTTTCAAATGCGGTATCACCGGCACGGCGGAGAGCGATCCGATGTGCGCTTCATTGCCGATGATGCCGACGATGGCCGGCCCCGCGCCCTTGAACGGAATATGCACGGTGTTGATTTTGGCTTCGAGGTTGAGCAACTCGTGCAGCAGGTGCGTGACGCTGCCCACGCCCACCGTGCCATAGCTGATCTTGCCGGGATTGCCACGCGCGTAGGCGATGAGTTCCTTGACGCTTTTCGCCGGCAGCGTGGGGTTTACCACCAGCACCATACCGGTGGTGCCGAGCAGGATCACCGGCGTGATGCCGTTGACGGGATCGTACGGTAACTTGTGAAACGCGGACGAGGCCGCATAACTGCTCGACACCGTGATGAAGGTGTAACCGTCGGGTTCGGACTTCGCGGCGATTTCCGCACCCAGCGCGCCGCCCGCGCCGGGACGGTTATCCACCACCACCGGCTGGCCGATGGCCGCGGAAATGCGCGGGCCGATCACACGCGACAGAATGTCAGTACCGCCGCCGGGCGCGAACGGCGAGATCAGGCGTATGGGTTTGGCGGGGTATTTTTGCGCGAGAGCCGAGGGCGCCGTGGCAATCAACAATGCCGCCAGCAGCAGCAGCGGGGCAGGGGGAAGGTTTTGCATGGCGGATTCTCGAATCGTTTTATTCAACGCGTATGTTCGCCGCTTTGACCACTTTTTGCCACTTGGGAATTTCCTGCGCGATCAGTGCGGTGAAAGCATCGGGCGTATTGGTCAACGGCTCCACGCCGGCTGTGGCGAAGCGCTTGCTGACTTCAGGGGATGCGAGCATTTTGCCGATTTCCAGGCTGGTCTTGGCAACAATGGTGCGCGGTGTGCCGCCCGGAAACGCCAGGCCATACCACACATCGTAGGCGTAACCCGGCACACCGGATTCGGCGACCGTCGGCAATTCAGGCGCGAATTGCGTGCGCGCAGCACCCGTGACCGCGAGCGCTTTCAGGCGATTGCCTTTGACGTGCGGCAGTATCGTCGCCAGCCCTGCGAGCGCGATCTGGATTTCACCAGCCATCGCCGCCGTGACCGCCGGGTTGCTGCCTTTATACGCCACATGCACGAGGCGGATGCCGCTATTCAGCGCCAGCAGTTCAACACCCAAATGCGTGGCCGAGCCGCTGCCGCCGGTGCCGTAGGTTATCGACTCCCGCTTGGCTTTTGCCGCTGCGATCAACTCCTGCATGGTGTTCGGTGCAAAGCTTCGCGTGGCCGCGATCACAAACGGTTGCACCGCTGCAAGCGACACGGGTGCTAAATCGCGGCGCGGATCGTAAGCGAGATTGCGCTCAATCGCGGGCGCGAACGACAAGTGCCCCACGCTGCCCAGCAGCATGGTGTGGCCGTCCGCCACCGATTGTTTAGCCACCAGCGTCACCGCCGGTATGCCGCCGCCACCGCCGCGATTATCGACCACGACAGTTTGCCCCCAGCTTTCAAAAAAACCCTGCGCCAGTAGCCGCGCGATGATGTCGGTGCCGCCGCCCGGTGCGCTGGGCACGACCATGCGGATGGATTTGGTGGGATAGGCTGCAGCGGATTGTGCGTAGTTGGTGAGTGGCGCGGCGCAGAGCAGTGCGACGGTTGTGGTGATGAAAAATAATTTCATGGGCGGCGGTTTACGATTCAAGTGTGGCGCGCAGATCAGCCAAGGTTGTCATCAATATCATCGGGTCCAGTGGCGACACCGTTAAGCCGAGCCGCAAATAGAAATTTTTGGCGTCTTCCGAGATCGCGTGCACGATCATGCCACGAATGCCGATGGCCTCGGCCGCATGCAGGGTGCGCCGCGCGGCGTCTTGAAACAGCGCCCGGCCGAGTCCCGTGCCTTGATAGCCGTTATGCACGGCCAAACGGCCCAGCACCACCACCGGTATCGGATCGGGCATGTTGCGCCGAAAGCGCCCGGCTGTTTGTGCGGGTGCTACCGCACTCGACGCCAGCGCGTAATACCCCGCCACCTGAAGTCCGTCGCACGTAACGAAGGTGCGCGATGCACCGCTTGCTTGATTGTGCGCGGCGCGTTTTTTCAGCCAGTCGTCGAGCGACGGCACGCCGGAATCAAAGGCGGCCAACAGGTGGCGCTCCGACAGGGATTCGGGCGGCGCAAGCGTCAATTGCCCGTCCAGGGTGGCGGCGTTTGCATGGTCTTTTTCAGCAACGCGTTGGGTTGCGCCGGTGCATCTAGCCGTTTTAAAAATTCCGCATAGGCGCCGGGGCTGACCGACACCAGCGCGCGATCAAGCAAGGTGTCTTCCGCCGCCCGGCGTGCTGCCTCCAGGATGAAATCCGTACGTGTCTTGCCGATGGAACTTGCCGCGCGGTCAATCAGGTTGCGCGCCGCCGAGGGGATGCGCAGGTTGAGTGTGTCGCGCACCGGCTTGGGCGCGGGCTTTATCGGGCTGGCTACTTTCATGGTGGGCACCTTGCCAAGACGGGAGGTTGGAGTGCGCCAACCATAGCACGTTGTAACGTCCGTGTCATTACGAAATAGACTGCCATACCCGTTCTGGTGTGAGTTGCCGCATGCAGTTGAAATGACCCAAGGGGCACTCGCGTTTGAAGCACGGGCTGCACGGGATATCAATTTTGACGATTTTGGCCTTGTCCGACAGCGGCGGCGTGAACGCCGGGCTGCTGGAGCCATACAGTGCGAGGGTTGGTCGATCCAGCGAGGCGGCGACATGCATCAGGCCGGAATCGTTGGTAACCACCAGCGCGGCGATGCCGATCAGATCGATGGCGTCTTCGAGCGAGGTTCTGCCGCAGAGGTTGACGCACGCGCCGCCGCTGGCGGCGACGATGGCCTCGCCGATGGTCGCGTCTTTGGGGGAGCCGATCAGCCACACGGCGTAACCCTGTTCCGCGGCCTTGATCGCCAGTGCGCCAAAGTGCTCGGCGGGCCAGCGTTTGGCCGGGCCATATTCCGCGCCGGGGCAAAACAGGGCTATGGGTTTATCAAGTGTAAGTGTATGTTTATTAATAATTATTTCTATATTTTTTAAAATGACCGTGAGCCGGGGCGTAGGCAGCGTGCACGGCAGTGCCACGCCGTGATCGAGCGCCAGCGTGGCGAAGCGACCCACCATTTTGGGCAGCGCTTTTTCGTCGAGCCGGCGCAGATCATTGAGCAGGCCGTAGCGCATTTCGCCGCGAAACCCGGTGCGCACGGGAATTTTCGCCAGCAGCGGAATCAGCGCCGACTTCAGCGAATTCGGCAGCACGATGGCTTGATCGTAGTGCTCGTCACGCAACGTATGGGCGAGCCGCCGGCGTTCGTTGAATTTCAGTTCGCCGTGGCCGAAGCGCGCGACGATGCCGCGGCGCACTTCGGGCATGCGCGACAAGAGCGGCAGCGTGAACGGTGGCGCGAGTACATCGAGGGTGAGATGTGCGTGGCGCTGATGCAGCAGCCGGAACATCGGCTGCGCCATCACGGTGTCGCCGACCCAGGCGGGAGCTACTACCAGGATACGCATGTGTATTCCAGTGTTGAGTTTTTAGTGTTGAGTTGTCGCGATGCGCATAATGTCGTCAAACGCCTCACATGGGTTTAACTAAAAACTCAACACTCAACACTCAACACTCAACACTGGGCGCGCACGCTAGTGCGCGCGCCTCGCCGGACCTTTCAGCGTGTACTGGGTGCCGCAGTACGGGCACAGTGCTACACCGGTTTTTTCAATCGGCATGAACACGCGCGGGTGCGCGTTCCACAGCAACATGGCCGGTGTCGGGCAGTGCAGCGGCAGATCGGCCGCTGTGACTTCGATGTGCCGCGATTTGTTGTCGGTTTGTTCAGCCATGGTCGCTCTCACGCGGCTACGGATGTGAGCCAGCCGGCGTGTTTTTCCGATTTGCCGTTTACGCAGTCGAAAAAAGCTTTTTGCAGCTGGGCGGTGATCGGGCCGCGCTTGCCGCTGCCGATGGTGCGCCCATCCAGCTCGCGTATCGGCGTGACTTCGGCGGCGGTGCCGGTGAAGAACGCTTCGTCGGAGATATACAAATCATCGCGCGTGATGCGCTTGGTGCCGACGGTGTAGCCCATGTCGTGCGCCAGCGTGATGATGGCGTCGCGGGTGATGCCGATCAGCGCGCTGTTGAGTTCCGGCTCGTAAATTTTGCCGTCTTTCACCATGAACAGGTTCTCGCCGGAACCTTCGGCGACGAAGCCATCGACATCCAGCAGCAAACCTTCGTCGTAGCCGTGTTCGGTGGCTTCGAGATTGGCGAGTATCGAAGTGGCGTAGGTGCCGGAATACTTGGCGCGCGTCATCGACACGTTGACGTGGTGGCGCGCGTACGACGAGGTTTTCACGCGGATGCCTTGCTCGATGGCGTCGTTGCCGAGATACGCGCCCCACGGCCACGCGGCGATGGCGACATGCACGGTGTTGCCCTTGGGCGACACGCCCATTTTTTCGGAGCCGTAAAACGCAATCGGACGCAGGTAGCACGATTCGAGCTTGTTGGCACGCACCACCTCTTTTTGCGCCTCCATCAGCGTGTCGATGCTGTACGGAATTTTCATCATGTAAATGTGCGCGGAGTTCAGCAGCCGCTGCGTGTGCTCGCGCAAACGGAATATCGCCGTGCCCTTGATCGTGTTGTAGGCGCGCACGCCCTCGAATACCGCCAGACCGTAGTGCAGCGAATGCGTAAGTACATGCGTGGTGGCTTCACGCCAGGGCACGAGTTTGCCGTCTTGCCAAATAAACCCGTCACGGTCCGCCATCGACATAGTGCTGCTCCTTGAATCCTGATTAAAGTGTACGAAAACGAGCGGCTATTTTAGCGCATTCATCGCGGCTTGCCGAATACGCTTTGCCATAGCTCGCGCACGGCGGCGGTGTGCGCGGCAACACGCTCCGGCGCCACGCGCGCGTAGCGCTCGCCCTGCAAGCGCAGCGCGTGCTGAAGCTGGCGGTAGGCGCGGTACGCCTGGTGGGCGGCTTCGGCTTGCGCGGCGGGGATGCGTTCGAGCTTTGCGGCCAGTCGCAGCAGCGCCAGATTGCCGATGTTGCCGGTGAGCGTGGCGTATTGATGGGCATGGCCGAGCACCAGATACTGCACGATAAACTCCACATCGACGATGCCGCCGCGACCGTGCTTTACGTCAAACAGGCCGCTGCGGTTGGGGTGGGCAGCGCTCATTTTTTCGCGCATTGCAATCACCTCATCGCGCAGCGTCTGCAAATCGCGCGCGCGGCACAGCATCTCGTGGCGGATGGATTCGAAGGCAGTGCCGATGGCGCTGTCGCCCGCGACAAAGCGCGCGCGCGTCAAGGCCTGGTGTTCCCAAACCCACGCGCGATCGCTCTGGTAATCGCGAAACCGTTGTAATGAGCTGACCAATAAGCCGCTGTCGCCGTCCGGCCGCAGCCGCAAATCGGTTTCGTAAAGCTGCCCGGCGGCAGTGGTGCTGGTGAGCCAGGTGCTGATGCGTTGCGCCAGACGGGAGTAGCTTTCAAGGGCTTCGGGCGCATCGTCGTCGTAGAGATACACCAAATCCAGATCGGATGCGTAGCCGAGTTCCTTGCCGCCGAGTTTGCCGTAGCCGATGACGGCGAAGGCGGGCGTGTCGCGATGCCGCTGCCGGACGTCGTGCCATGCCCGCCGCACGGTTTCGTTCAGCACCACGCAGGCCAGGTCGGACAGATGGTCGCTCAGGGTTTCCAGCGGCAGCCCGCCGGCGAGATCCTGCGCCACCAGACGCAGGGTTTGCGCATGCTTGAAATGGCGCAGCACATCCAGTTGCCGTTCGGTGTCTCCGTCCATGCCGTTGACGGCAGCACTCAACGCGGCGGCCAGCGCCGGCCAGTCGGGCGGCGTGTGCAGCGTGCGCGCGTCGAGCAGTTCGTCGAGCAGGATGGGATGTTGCGTCAGGTAGTGCGCGACCCAAGGACTGGCGCGCATCAGCGCCGTGAGTTGGTTGCGCGCCTGCGGATACTCTTCGAGTAATGCAAGATACGATTCACGGCGGCTGATGGCTTCGAGAAAACCCAGTAGCCGCTCCAGCGTCAGGTCGGCGTTGTCGCCGGCGGCAGCGCTTTCAATCGCCAGCGGTACCAGGCGGTCGAAACGGGATTGGCTGGTCGCGGGCATCTGGCGGTAGCGCGCGGAGTCGTGCATGTGCGCGATGCGCGATTGCAAATCTTCAGCGCGCGGAAAACCCAGGGCGCCGAGACGTTCGATGCTTGATGGCGCATCGGCGCTGTTGGCCCACAGCGGCATGAGCGCATGTTGTGCCGCAGGCGCTGCGGTGAAAATGGCGTCAAAGTGCCGCGCCACGGTGTCGCGATGCTGGTTGAGCGCGGCCGCAAAGGTGTCGTAGTCCGCATAGCCCATGCAGTGCGCGACACGTTGTTGGTCTGCCGCATCGACGGGCAGGCTGTGTGTCTGCTGGTCGTCGAGATACTGCAAACGATGTTCTAAATTCCGTAGAAAAACATAAGCTTGCGTTAACTCTGCAACAACTGTTGCGGGCAGCAAGCCACGTTCGGCCAGCAGCGTTAGCACTTCCAGCGTGGGTTGACAGCGCAGTGCGGCATCGTGTCCACCGCGTATCAGTTGAAACACCTGCGCGATGAATTCGATTTCGCGGATACCGCCACGACCGAGCTTGATGTTGCCGGCGCGGTCGCGGCGTTCGACTTCACGGCGTATCTGGCTGTGCAGTTCGCGCATCGACGCAAACGCGCTGTAGTCGAGATGGCGGCGGAACACGAACGGGCGCACCAGCGCCATTAATGCATCGCCCTGATTGCCGGTCAGCACGCGGCCCTTGATCCATGCGTAACGTTCCCATTCGCGCCCTTGCGTGATCAGGTAGTTTTCCAGCATGTCGAAACTCGCCACCAGCGGCCCGCTGTCGCCATAAGGCCGCAGCCGCATGTCCACGCGAAACACAAAGCCGTCGGCGGTCGGCTCGTTCAGCAGCGCTATCAGGGCGCGTCCGGTGCGCGCGAAGTATTCGTGATTGCTCTGCGCGCTGGAGATTGCCGTCGTGGTCACCCGTTGCCTGCTAAAATATGAAATACAACAAACACTTAGCGAACTTTATCATGCCGGTCATTGTACTGTGTTTCGGTAGCGCATGAAACCCATTAACGCGCCGGCAAGGGATGCCGTGGACGCCGCCATCGCAGGCGCACGCCGGTTCAGCCGTTATCTCGACCGGGTGTTGACGGCACGACCGCAACTGCTTGAAGGGATAGACCTGCGCGCCGCGTGCAAGGTTGCATGCGATGCGGCGAACTTTGCGGGCGCGGCCACGCGCGAAGACTTGCAGCGGCAATTGCGCCAACTGCGGCAACAGACCATGGCCACGCTGATCATTCGCGATCTGGCCGGCTGGGCGGATTTGCCCGAAGTTACGCGCACCATGACGCAGCTCGCCGAAGGCACGCTCGGCGCAGCGCTCGATTGGGTCACGAAGGATCTTTCATCAACCTTGGGCACGCCGCGCGGCGCCGGCGGGCAGGCGCAGCAACTGCACGTCGTCGGCATGGGCAAACTGGGCGGCGGCGAGCTCAACGTGTCGTCCGATATCGACCTCGTGTTTGTCTACCCCGAAGAGGGCGACACC
>CAMDDY010000201.1 GCA_945893125.1 Bordetella parapertussis | reverse complement strand
TTGCGCGCGCCGAGTGGAAAATGCTGTTCCTGAACGTCGAGCGCGAGCAATCGCAGGACGAATCGGCCAGCGAAGGCACGATGACCTTTGACCCGTCCGAAACAGGCGCCAGTGTGAGTTATTCGGCCAGCGGATCGACATCCGCCGGCGTGGCATCCGGCTCATCGTTATCCACCACCCACGGCGGCGCGGGGCGTCTGGGCGTGTCGTTTGAAACCGGCGCCATGACGCACGATACCGAGATCACCGGGCCGTTAAAGCTGGTGCTGTGGGTATCGAGCACCAGCGAAGACATGGACATCATGTGTACGCTGCGCAACACCGGTCCCGACGGCAAGGACGTGTGGGAAGTTGGCCAGCACGGCGGCCCGGTGCCGCTGACCAAAGGCTGGCTGCGCGCCTCGCATCGCAAGCTCGACCAGGGAAAATCCACGCCGCTGCGCCCATATCACGCGCACAACGAGCGCTGGTGGCTTACGCCGGACGAGCCGGTGGAGTGCCAGGTGGAAATCTGGCCGACGTGTATCGTGCTGAAAAAGGGCCACAAGTTGCGCCTGGATATCCAGCCGCGCGATGGCGTCGGCGCGGCACCGTACACGCATTATCATTGTGATTACAACGCCGGGGCGACGAATACGATTTATTCCGGCGGCGATAAGAAGTCGTATTTGCTGGCGCCGTTTATTCCGGCGAAGGATTGAGTGGCGCCGTGACCGCAGCGCGCAGACGCACCGCGTTTGTCACCGGCGCCACGCAGGGGCTGGGCGCGGCGCTGGCGTTGCGTTTTGCGCAAGATGGTTTCGATGTGGCCGTGTCGGGCACCACGCTCGAACATCTTCAAAATACGGTTACGGCAGTGGAAGCAATCGGCGCCCGTGTCGTTGCCGTGCCGCTCGACCTGCGCTCACAAGACAGCACCGAGCAGGCGATGGCAGCCGTAGTCAAGACCTTCGGCGAACTCGATGTGCTGGTTAACAACGCCGGTGTCACCACGCGCTCGCTGGCGGTGGATACCACGCGCGACGAATGGCAAACGGTGATGGATATCAATCTCACCGGTACGTTTTTCATGAGCCAGCAGATGGGGCGGCATCTCATCACGCAAAAGCGCGCCGGTTGCATTGTCAATTTGAGTTCGACGCACGGGCTGGTGGGTTTTGCGCAGCGCTCGGCTTACGGCATTTCCAAGGCGGGCATTTCGCACATGACACGCATGCTCGCTATCGAGTGGGCGGAGCATCACATCCGCGTCAATGCGGTGGCGCCGGGCACGGTGGCGACACCGTCGCGCGTTAAGTTTTTTACTGCGGATGCCGGTGGGTTCAAGGCGATGATCGATCGCGTGCCGCTCGCCCGGTTGTGCGAAATGGACGAGGTGGCCGGCATGGTGAGTTTTCTCGCCAGTCCGGCGGCGGCGTATATTACCGGGCAAACGATGGTGCTCGACGGCGGCCTGACGTCCTACTGAAAAAATTGATAACGAAAGGAGTTTCAACATGCTGACCCAACAACTGGCGGAATTTGTCATCACCACCCGCGAGAGCGATGTGCCTTCGGAAGTGCTCGACCGTTCGCGCGACGCACTGGTCGATACGCTCGGCTGTGCGCTCGCCGGGAGCCTTGATGAAGGTTCGGAAATCGCGCAGCGCTGGGTGATGGAAACCGGCGCGCGCGCGCAGGCCACCGTGGTCGGCACGCAGCTATCCACGTCGCCCGCCGAGGCGGCATTTGCCAACGGCCTGGCCGCACACGCGCTGGATTTTGATGATTCGCTCACCACACTGCGCGGCCATCCGACGGCGCCGATGCTGGGCGCGGGCCTCGCCGTGGGCGAAGCCTCCAATGCATCCGGCAAAGCGGTGCTCGCCGCGATTGCGATCGGCCTGGAAGTGGGCGGCAAGATCGGCCCGGCGCTGGGTGCTGAGCATTACATGAAGGGTTGGCACAGCACGGCCACGGTGGGCGTGTTTTCCGCCACTGCCGTTGCGGCGCGCTTGTGGGGGCTGACCGCGGAACAACTGCAAACCGCGTGGGGCATTGCCGCGTCGCAGGCATCCGGCCTGATCCGCAATTTCGGCACCATGACCAAGCCGTTTCACGCCGGCCACGCGGCGAAGAGCGGTGTGATGGCGGCGTGGCTGGCGAAGAACGGCTTTACCGCCGACACGCAAATTTTTGATGGCAAGAATAATTTTTTCAGCACCTACGCCGGCGAAGATGCGGTGCCGCTGGAATCGACTTTGCAAAACCTCGGCAAGCCGTGGGAGATGCTGACGCCCGGCATTTACGTCAAACGTTATCCGTGCTGCTACTGCAACCACCGGCCGGTGGGCGGCCTATTTGAACTGATCAGGGAACACAACATCAAACTTGAAGAAGTGACCAAGGTGCGCATCGGCTTCCTGCCGGGGTCAGACAAGCCGCTGATCCATTTCGATCCGCACACCGGCCTTGAAGCCAAATTCAGCATGGAGTACAACGCCGCCGCCGTGCTGGTTGACGGGAAAATCACCATGGAGTCTTTCACCGATGAGATGGTGCAGCGGCCTGAGATTCGCGCCATGATGCCCAGGGTGGAACGCTTCCGCATCCCCGACAGCAAAACCTATTCGGGCATTACCGGCTACAACGACATCGAAATCGTCACCCCGCGCGGGACGTTTAAATTGCACATCGACCGCGTGCCGGGCTCGCCTGCCTGGCCGATGACGCCGGCAGATCGCGCGGAAAAGTTTCTCGATTGTGCCGGACGCGTGCTGGGCAGCGCGGGTGCGAAGCAACTGTTTGCGGTGGCCGAGCGCTGCGGGCAGTTGGCGAACATTGCTGAACTCACGCGTGCGACCGTGCCCGCTGAAACACGTTCGGCTGCTGCGCCGGCGAAGGCTACGGTGTAAATGTGCGCCTCGGAGAAAACCGCATGCTCAAATTTTTCGCTGGCTTGCTGTTGGTGTTGCCGATGACGGCCATCGGGGCTGCATCGGGCGCTGTGACGAAGGAAGAATTCGTCACGCAGGATTTATTCGTCGATCACGTTTCCACCGTGCCGGCGAATGCCGGGCAGAAAGTCGGTCTGTTTGTGCGGCAAAAAGTGCTGACCCTGAAGAAAGACCGCAACGCGCCGGTGGTGCTGTTTGTGCATGGCGCCACCGTGCCGGGCGTGCCGGACTTTGATCTCGACTACAAAGACTACAACTGGATGGCGCACCTGGCGCGCGCCGGGTTTAATGCCTACGCCGTGGATCTCACCGGCTACGGCGGTTCGCCCAAGCCGACGATGGATGATCCGTGTAACGTCGATCCCAAGCAGCAGAACCTTATCATGCAGCGTCCGTTGCAAAGCGGCTGCGTGCCGAACTATCCGCATCAGATGAACACGATTCGCGACGACTGGAAGGAAATCGACGCCGTGGTGGACCACCTGCGCAAGATCAATCGCGTGCGGCGCATCCATATCATCGGCTGGTCGGCGGGTGGCCCGCGGGTGGGCGGCTACATCGCGCAGTTTCCTGAAAAAATCGAGCGCGCCATGCTCTACGCGCCCAGTCCGACCATCGCCGGGCCGATCCCCGACAAACCGGCGGCGGGCGCGCCGATGAGTTTGCAGACGCGCGACGATTTCGAACGGCTGCGTTGGGATCCGGATGTGCGCTGCGCGGGACAGATCGAGCCCGGCGTGCGCGATGCGGTGTGGACCGAGATCATGAAGTGGGACAAGGTGGGTTCATCGTGGGGTCCGGAAGGTGTCGGCGTGATGCGCGGACGCATCGCCACCGGCTTTGGCTGGACCCAGGAACTCGCCGCCAAAGTGGTAACGCCGACGCTGATCGTGGTGGGCGAATACGACCGGTTGAAAGAACGCCGCACGGTGTTCGAACAGATCGCTTCCAAAGACAAAGTGTTCATCAACGTCGCGTGCGCGTCGCATTTCATGGTGTGGGAAAAGCAACGCCGCGTGTTGCACGAAACGTCGGTGGCGTGGCTGAAAGACGGGCGCATCAAAAACGTCAGTCGCGGCGAGTTTCGTGTGGCGGAAGATGGTAGTTATACGCCCGTTGCCGAACCTAAAAAATAACCAATAAAAACATATAGTTACGTAAAATCGGCGCATCATCGATGCGCCGTTTTTTTGTGCCGCGGAAAAGCTGCTGCGTTACTCGATCTTGATGCCGGTGCGCTTGATGATCTCGGCGACCTGGGTGCTCTGCCGTTTCAGATACTCGCCCATTTGATCCGCGCGGTGGTACTGCGGATCGAGTCCGGCGAGGGTGATTTTGTCGCGCGTGTCCTGCGCCTGCATCGCTCGGTCGACGTCTGCGGTGATTTTTTCGATCAGAGGTTTCGGCGTGCCGATCGCCACCATGATGCCGATCCACGCGGCGAATTCGAATCCGGGCATGTCCGCGGCGGCGGCGATGGTGGGGATGCCGGGCGCGAGCGAACTGGGCTTGCTGACGGAAATGCCGTAGCCCTTTAGCCGGCCCTGGCGGATGAACGGCATGGTGGCCGCCACCGTTTCGGTCATGTAAGTCACCTGCCCGCCGACGATATCGGTGATGGCGGGAATGCTGCCCTTGTACGGCACGTGGGTGCCCTTGATGCCGGCTACGCCGTTGAAATACTCGACCGCGAGATGCGCGGCGGCGCCGGTGCCGGACGAAGCGTAGGTGAATTTTCCGGGATTGCCTTTGACCACGGACAGAAATTCTTTCATGTCCTTGGCCGGAAACGAAGGTGCTGTCACCAGAATGTACGGCGATAAACCGGCGATTGCCACCGGCGCCAGATCACGCTGCGATACATAGGGCGTTTTTTGCAGCAGCGGCGCAACCGTCACCGGGCCGCTGGAGGCCGCCAGCAGCGTATAGCCGTCAGGCGTGGCCTTGGCCGCGATGTCGGTGCCGATCTGGCCGCCCGCGCCAGGGCGGTTGTCCATGACTATCGTGTAACCCAGTATTTCGTGCAGCTTTTGGCCGATGACGCGCGCGGCAAGGTCGGTTGCCTGTCCCGGCGGCCACGGAATCACCACGCGTATCGGGCGAACAGGGTATTCCTGTTGCTGGGCGTAGGCAGTGCCGGCCAGTAGCAGGGCGGTTGTGTAAGCAAAAGTACGCGCAAGGGCGCGAACGGCAGGGCGTTTCATCGAATCTCCTCCAGTGTGATCGACTCTGGATAACGCACCAGCGCGTTATTCGGCGACACTGAGCGTATTTTGGCACAATATAGCCATTCAACCGAGGGGGAGCTTAGAACCATGACGAAGACACCATTGCGGCAGGCACTGGCGGCGAGCTTATTGGCAGTGGTTGTAGCGGCAGGCGCGCAGGCGCAGCCCGCCTACCCTTCCAAGCCGGTACGCTTGCTGGTGCCGTTCGCGCCGGGCGGCGGCGCTGATTTGATGGCGCGGATTCTCACACCGCGCCTGATGGAGCGCTTCGGTCAGACCGTGGTGGTGGACAACCGCCCGGCCGCCAGCGGCATTGTCGCCACCGAACTGACCGCGCGCGCGGCGCCCGATGGGTATACCGCGCTGGTCTGCACCAGCAACCACGCCGGATACCCGTCAATGTTCAAGAGCCTGCCGTTCGATATCCGCAAGGATTTCGAGTTTGTCACGCAGGCGACGGTTTCGCCGCTGGTGCTGGTGGTGCATCCCTCGGTGCCAGCGAAATCGATGCAGGAGTTCATCGCGCATGCGCGCGCCAATCCCGGCAAAATGAATTACGGCTCGTCCGGCCCCGGCGGCCCGCCGCACATCGCGGGTGAAATGTTGAAATCGATGGCGAAGATCGATGTCGCGCACATTGTTTACAAAGGGGTTGCGCCCGCACTGACGGCGTTAATCGGCAATGAGGTGCAGATGAGCTTTACCAACCTGTTTTCCGGCGAACCGCATATCAAGGGCGGGCGCCTGCGCGTGCTTGCGGTGACCAGTGACAAGCGCTTGCCGGCGGCCCCGGATTGGCCGACGGTGGCTGAATCCGGCGTGCCCGGCTACGAGGCGAGCATCTGGTACGGCATATTGCTGCCGGCGAAAACCCCGAAACCGATCGTCGCAAAACTGCATCGCGAGATCACCGGCATACTCAAGCAACCCGAGGTCACCAGGACGTTTGTCACGCAGGGCGGCTTGGTGATCGCCAACACGCCGGATGAGTTTCGCCGCGTGTTCATGAACGACGTGGAGCGCCTGGGCAAGATCATTCAGGCCGCAGGCATCAAACCGGAGTAGTCATCATGACAGATATCGTAAGTGCGGATCGTTCGTTGTGGGTGACGTGGTGCGATGTGGCGGAAGCAGATCGTGAACAATATCTGGCGTGGCTGCACGGCAGTTATATACCTGCCGTGTTGAAGCGCCCCGGTTATTTGTGGGCCGCGCATTATGCGTCGGTGAAAAAAAATAATATGAGCACCATGCGCCGCGAGAAAGGCTTGCACAACACCAAGGATCAAACCGTGCCGCCGGGCGAGGATTTTCTGTTGTTTTTTGCTGCTGCGGATTCCGCAGTGTTTGGCGCTTGTTCGCCGGTTGAGATCAATGCGGCGCTACCCGAAGCGGATAAGAAGCTGCTCGCCCTGCGCCGCAATGAACGCACCAACATTCTGGTCGAAGCCGCGCGCGTGCAAGGCCCGGAACATGCCGGTTACACCGCCGGCATGCAACTTGCGCCGTGTATCCAGATGGGGCAGTTTAATTGCACGCCCGCGTACGAAGCAGAAATGATGGCCTGGTACGCGCGCTGGCGCATGCCCGCAATGGCGCGGCTGCCCGGCTGCATACGCACGCGCAAGCTGGCCTCGGTGGCGGGCTGGGCCAAGCACGCGATTCTGTATGAGTTCACCTCACTTGCCGCACGCAACGAATACTTCACCAAACACGAAGACGCACACCCCGACATGATCGCGTGGGGCGACAAAATGGTGGCGCAACTCACACACGCGCCGGGGTCGGCGAATCTGGCGGTGCGCCTATGGCCCGCCGTTTAGTTTTAGCATTGTTGTGGGTAGTGGTTGGGGTGGCGCAGGCCGCCGACACCAGCTATCCCGTGCGCCCGGTGCGCATCATCGTGCCGCAAAGCCCCGGCGGCACCACTGATTTCACCGCGCGCCTGATCGGCCCCAAATTGAGCGAGCGCTTCGGGCAAACGGTGGTGGTGGATAACCGGCCCGGCGCGGGCAGCATGCTGGGCATCGAGCTGGTGGCGAAGGCCGCGCCCGATGGTTACACCCTGCTGGTGGTGGCCTCATCGCTTTCCATCATGCCGAGCATGTACAAAAAACTGCCGTTTGATGCGGTGAAGGATTTAACGCCGATCACCACGCTGGCGGTGTATCCGAATCTGGTGGTGGTGCATCCGTCGGTGCCGGCGAACTCGATCAAGGAGTTGATTGCGCACGCCAAGGCCAAACCGGGCGCGCTGAATTTTGCCTCGGGCGGCGCGGGTACCGGCACGCAACTGACAGCCGAATTGTTCAAATCAATGGCGGGCATCGACATGGTGCATGTGCCGTACAAAGGCGGCGGCCCGGCGATTACCGCGCTGCTGGGCGGACAGGTGCAGGTGTATTTTGCCGCGATTCCGTCCACGCTGCCGTTTATCAAAGGCGGGCGGTTGCGCGCGCTGGCGGTGACCAGCGCCAGGCGTTCGCCGGCGGTGCCCGAGGTGCCGAGCATGGCCGAGGCCGGTGTCGCGGGGTACGATGAACTGACATGGAACGGCTTGCTCGCGCCTGCGCGTTTGCCCGCGCCGCTATTGAAAAAAATTTACGCCGACACCGATGCGGTGCTCAAAACGCCGTTCGTGCGCGACAAGTTCGCCTCGGAGGGCGCCGAATCCGGCGGCGCTTCGTCAGAGGCATTTGGCAAGCTGATACAAAGCGAAATCGTCAAGTGGGCCAAGCTCACGCGCGAAGTCGGCATCAAAGCGGAGTGATCGTCATGTGGGAGCGCGGCAATGCCTGAAGTAATACCCAGTGGAAAAATACTCGGCGCGACAATCGCAGGGCTGGATCTTGCGCAGTCCTTGAGCGATGCGGATTTCACCGCTGTACGCAATGCACTCGGCGCGCACGGCGTGCTGCGTTTTCCCAAACAGCAGCTTAGCGCGCGGCAGTTGGTGGATTTCAGCGCGCGCTTCGGCAAGCTGGAGATCAACGTCGCCAATACCTATCAGGAGCCGGGCCTGCCGCAAGTGATGATCCTGTCGAACATCATCGAGAACGGCAAACCCATCGGCTTATCCGACGCCGGGCAAAGCTGGCACACGGATATGTCGTATAGCAAAACCATAGCGTTGGCCAACGTGCTCTACGGCATCAAAATTCCGCGGCGCGACGGTAACACGCTCGGCAACACCGAATTCTGCAATATGCACGCCGCCTACGACGGTCTGCCGGAAGCATTAAAGCAAAAGCTCGAAGGCAAAACCGTGCTGCATGATTTCAACAAATTCTGGGAGATGATGCGGCGCGAGAAGGGCAGCCAGCGTCCGCCGTTGACCGAAGCGCAGCGTAAAACCAAGCCGCCGGTGTCGCACCCGATTTTTTTGACGCACCCGTTGACCGAGCGCCGCGTGTTGTACGCCAACCCCGGCTATTCCATGCGTATCAATGAACTGCCCGAAAAAGAAAGCGACGGCATACTTGAATTTTTATTTGCGCATCAAACGCAGCCCGCGTATCGCTACGCGCATGTGTGGGAAGAAGGCGATCTGATGCTGTGGGAAGATATCGGCACCATTCATAATGCCGTTGCCGATTACGCGCCGCACGAACATCGCTTGATTAAACGTTGTCAGGTGATGGCGTCCGAGTTTGGCGACGGTTTCGCGCAGTAGGATGAAAG
>CAMDDY010000200.1 GCA_945893125.1 Bordetella parapertussis | reverse complement strand
TTGCTGCTTTTCTTACAGCCGGCTTCTTAGCCGGCTTTTTTTTGGCCGGCTTTGTAGAGGCTGCTGGTTTTTTTCTCGCCGCCGCCTTGCGGGCTGACTTCCGCGCGGCAGATTTATTAACCGCTTTTGCGGCAGCCTTATGCTTGCTTGCCGCTTTCTTTTTTGCGGGCTTTTTAGCCGCCTTTTTCACTGCTTTTTTCGACTTTGCCATCTTGGCCTCCGATCGGGTTCCCTGATCTAGTGTAACGGCACGCCGCCCCGGCTTGCCAGATTGCGATACAGCACGTCGGGATCGAGATGCACGCCCCCCTCCCACATCACCGCGTGTGAAATGGGATCGACCACCACCTTGAAAAAATCGCTTTCACCGACCTGCGCGCCATAGGCGGCCGTGGTCATCAGATCACCCAGATAGACATGGCCTTCCACGCCGTCGTCAAAACGCAACCACAGCATATAGTCGCGCTCGGCACGCAGTTCCATGACCGTACGATACCCCGCCCTGCGACTGCGATAACGCCGGTTCTTCAGGCTATAGCCCATGAGATTCGTCTCCTCGTTGACTGCATGTCACTACCTGGCGGAACTGCATAAAAAAACGGCGGCGCCGATCCACCGCATCAAACACGGTAGAGGGCGCCGCCGGATTTTGGCGTGATTGTGATCGGGATAACGAATCGGCTAATCCCAGCTCAGCGCCCCACCCGTTTGATATTCTGTCACCCGGGTTTCGAAAAAGTTCTTTTCTTTCTTCAGGTCGATCATCTCGGCCATCCACGGGAACGGATTGGTCGCGCCGTCAAACATCTGATCGAGGCCAATTTGCTGCGCCCGGCGATTGGCGATGAATCGCAGATACTCCTTGAACATGGTGGCATTCAAGCCCAGGACGCCGCGCGGCATGGTGTCTTCGGCGTAGCGATATTCCAGTTCAACGCCTTTTTTGAACAGATCGCGAATCTCATCGCGAAACTCCGTCGTCCACAGATGCGGATTTTCAAGCTTGATGGTGTTGATTACGTCGATGCCGAAGTTACAGTGCATCGATTCGTCGCGCAGGATGTATTGATACTGTTCGGCCGCGCCCGTCATTTTGTTCTGCCGGCCCAAGGCGAGAATCTGCGTGAAGCCCACGTAGAAGAACAAGCCCTCCATCAGGCACGCAAACACGATCAGGCTTTTCAACAACGCCTGATCGGTTTCCGGCGTGCCGGTTTTAAACATCGGGTTGGTCAGGGTATCGATAAACGGAATCAGGAACTCGTCCTTGGCGCGGATTGAGGCGATCTCGTGATAGGCGTTAAACACCTCGCCCTCGTTCAGCCCCAGGCTCTCGACGATGTACTGGTAAGCGTGCGTATGGATCGCTTCTTCGAACGCCTGGCGCAGCAGATACTGCCGGCACTCCGGCGCGGTAATATGGCGGTACGTGCCGAGCACGATGTTATTCGCCGCCAGTGAATCGGCGGTGACGAAAAAGCCCAGATTACGCATGACCAGGCGGCGCTCGTCGTCGGTCAATCCATTCGGATTTTTCCACAATTCGATGTCACGGCTCATCTGGATTTCCTGCGGCATCCAGTGGTTAGCGCAGGCGGACAGATACTTATCCCACGCCCATTTGTATTTGAACGGCACCAACTGATTCACGTCGGTCTGGCCGTTGATAATGCGCTTGTCGGCCACATTGACGCGGCGCATCTTGGCGGTATCGGTCAACACGCCCGGTTGCCCCGCGCGCGCCATATTCACCAACGGCGTCACCAACGGCGTCACCAACGGCTTCACCACCGGCGCCGCAGGCACGGCGCCATCCGGCACGACATGCTGCAACCCCAACCCTGCGCTGGCAGGCACTGCATTCTCAAACTGCAACATCTTCAGTCTCCTTTATTGGCATTTTGGGTGGACACTATCCAATCCGGCGGCGCGACTTTATAAACTGGTGTAGGTGTCGCGCTATTCGAACTGTTCCTGCAAACCCCTGAGCGTTATTTTCCCGTTCAATCCCGGCATTCAGGCCGTACTACTGACACGACTCACATTCGGGATTGTCGATGGAGCAAAACTGGGCATCGGTCGCGGGGGTATTGGATCCGCCTTCCGCGTTCACTGCATTGAGCTGGCCGGCACGCCCGGTGGATTTCTCAGCCGAGGTCGCGCCCAGCGTGCGCAGGTAATACGTGGTTTTCAGGCCGCGCACCCATGCGAGCTTGTAGGTATCGTCGAGTTTCTTGCCCGATGCGCCGGCCATGTAAATATTCAGAGACTGCGATTGATCCACCCACTTCTGGCGGCGCGCCGCGCACTCGACCGCCCACTTTGGCTCCATCTCGAATGCGGTGGCGTACAGATTGCGCACATCCGGCGGAATACGATCAATTTTCGCCAGTGATCCATCGAAATATTTCAGATCGGCGATCATCACTTCGTCCCACAAATTAAGCTTCTTGAGATCGCGCACCAGGAACTCGTTCACCACGGTGAATTCGCCCGACAGGTTCGATTTCACATAGAGATTCTGGTAAGTCGGTTCGATACATTGCGACAAGCCGGTAATGTTGGCAATGGTGGCCGTCGGTGCAATGGCAACGCAATTCGAGTTGCGCATGCCCACTTGCTTGATCCGTTTGCGCAGGCTCTCCCAATCGAGCGTGGCGGAGGTGTCACATTCCACATAGCCACCGCGTTCGTCCGCCAGCAATTTCAGGCTATCTTGCGGCAGGATGCCGCGATCCCACAACGAACCCTTGAAGGTCGAATACGGGCCGCGTTCTTCAGCGAGGTCGGCGGACGCACGATAGGCGGTGTAGCACACCTGCTCCATCGAGCGGTCGGAAAACTCCACTGCCGCCTGCGAGCCGTACGGGATGCGCAGCATGTGCAGGCAATCCTGAAAGCCCATGATGCCGAGCCCCACCGGACGGTGTTTGAAATTGGAGTTACGCGCCTTGTTGACGTTGTAGAAATTGAGATCGATCACGTTATCCAGCATGCGCATGGCGGTGCCGACGGTGCGCTTTAACTTGTCCATGTCGAGCCGGCCCGTCGCCATATCCAGGTGCGCGGGCATGTTGACCGAGCCCAGGTTACACACGGCAATTTCATCCGGGCCGGTATTGAGCGTAATCTCGGTGCAAAGGTTGGAACTGTGAATAACGCCGACGTGCTGCTGCGGCGAGCGCAGATTGCACGGATCCTTGAAGGTGATCCACGGATGTCCGGTTTCGAACAGCATGGTGAGCATCTTGCGCCACAGTTGCTGCGCGGGGATTTTTTTGTAGAGCTTCATTTCACCGCGTGCGCAACGGGCTTCGTATTCGACGTAGGCTTTCTCGAACGCCCTGCCGAATTTCTCATGCAGATCGGGCACGTCCGACGGCGAGAACAGCGTCCATTCGCCGGCCTCCATCACCCGTTTCATGAACAGGTCGGGAATCCAGTTGGAGGTGTTCATGTCGTGCGTGCGGCGGCGATCATCGCCAGTGTTTTTGCGCAGCTCAAGGAACTCTTCGATATCGAGGTGCCAGGTTTCCAGATACGAGCACACCGCGCCCTTGCGCTTGCCGCCCTGGTTTACCGCCACGGCCGTATCATTAACGACTTTCAGGAACGGCACCACGCCCTGCGATTTGCCGTTGGTGCCCTTGATGTAGGCGCCCAGCGCGCGCACCGGCGTCCAGTCGTTGCCGATGCCGCCGGCGTATTTTTGCAGCATGGCGTTTTCTTTGATGGCCTCGTAAATACCGTCAAGATCGTCCGCCACGGTGGTGAGATAGCAACTCGCCAGTTGCGAGCGCCGCGTGCCGGAGTTAAACAGCGTCGGCGTGGAACTCATGAAATCAAAGCTCGATAGCACGTTGTAGAACTCAATCGCGCGCGCCTCGCGATTGCCTTCGGGCTCATTCAACGCGAGACCCATCGCCACGCGCATGTAGAACACCTGCGGCAATTCGATGCGCTGGCCCTCGATGTGCAGGAAATAACGGTCATACAGAATCTGCAAACCGAGATAGGTAAACTTCAGATCGCGGCTGGGGTCGAGCGCCGCGCCCAGCGCTTTCAGGTCATAGGCGCCGAGGCGCTCGTCGAGCAACTCCGCCGCCACGCCCTTTTTGATGAACTCGGGCAGATACCCGGCATAGAGCGTTTTCATGTCTGCTTGCGTGGCTTCGACACCCAGCGTCTCCATGCGCAGCGTATGCAACAACAGCCGCGCGGTGACAAAGGTATAGCTCGGATCCTGTTCGATCAATGCGCGCGCCGCGAGTATCAGCGAACGGCGCACTTCTTCCATCGGCACGCCGTCATACAGATCGCGCTGCATGCCTTCCATCACCGCTTGCGCGTTGACTTCACGGCCCAATCCTTCACAGGCGCTGGCGACCAGCGCCGTGATACGCACCACATCCAGGGGTTTACTGACCCCGCTTTCAGTGACGTTGATGGTCGGCGGCACGATCTGCGCCAATGCCTGCTGCGCCTCGCGCTGGCGTGCGCGTTCCTTGGTGCGCTCTTCGCGGTACAGCACATAGGCGCGGGCGACGTGATGTTCGCCGCCACGCATCATGGCCAACTCGACTTGATCCTGTATGTCTTCGATATGAAAGGTGCCGCCCGAAGGCTGACGGCGCATCAAGGTATTGACGACGTTATCGGTGAGCAGGGTCACTTGCTCGCGCACGCGCGCGGAGGCCGCGCCTTGCCCGCCATTGACGGCGATAAATGCCTTGGTCATCGCAATCGCGATCTTCGGCGGCTCAAAGCCCACCACCGCGCCGTTGCGTCTAATGATCTTGTACTGCGCGTAGGCCGCCTCACGTTCTGGCGTGCCCTCGGCAACGGCGAAATTCGAGACGGGAACGGACTGAATGGTTTCGGTTGCCGAATTCACAGATAGCATAGCTTACCCCTTGATATTTATAGATTTTTTCGGTTACGCGTTTATGCTTCGCCCCAACCACACACTATTCACACGCCGCTGATTCTGATACTTATTACGTTGTTTCTTACGCTAATTTCTACGCCATTTACGCTATTAAAGTTCGCTCTATGCGTCTATGCGTATGTGCCACGTTCCACTGCATCTTTTTTGTGGAGTTCACCCTGAACCACTACATGTTGTGGTTTCGGCTGGATTTCCAACGAATTCTAGTAGCGCGTTTTTGATAACGCAACAGGTTTTTACGGATTTCTGAAAAGCTCTTGAAAAACAGCAAGAACCAGCGCTAACAGCCGGATTCATTGCACATTTTTTGAGCACATAAAAAGCTTGCTTTGTGCGTAAAACCATTATCTGGCGACACATCGAAGGCAACTGACACGCGAAAACGCCGCCCGCGTCGTTTACCGCCCCTCTGTTCGCGCCGCAACGCTTGAAGCAGCAGGCGACCCAATCTTAAAAACATACTAACTATTTGTTTTTAAACAGTATTTATTTTATGCCACGCAAACGCCGCACCCGGATCGGTTTTGCGGCCCGGCGCGATTTCGGAATGCCCGGTGATATCCACGATGGGATAACGACCCTTCAGCGCGGCAATCAAGCGCGCCAGACACGCGTATTGCGCGTCCTCGAAGGGAATATCGTCGGCCCCTTCCAGTTCGATACCCACTGAAAAATCGTTGCAGCGTTTGCGCCCGCGCCACAACGATACGCCCGCGTGCCACGCGCGCTGATCGCACGGCACAAACTGAATGACGCCGCCATCACGGCGAATCAGAAAATGCGCCGACACCCGCAAGTGCGCGATACCGGCGTAGTAGGCGTGCTCTGCGGGATCGAGTCGATTCATAAACAAGTCGATAACCCCGGGCCCGCCAAATTCACCCGGCGGCAGGCTGATGTTATGAATGACGATAAGCTCAATCGGCACACCGGCGGGACGCGCGTCGCGGTTGGGCGACGCCATGAAGCGCACCCCTTCCAGCAAGCCGTCCTGCGCGATACGCACCGCTTTTCAGCTCTTGCCGTCGAGATCGTCTTTGATGCCGAGACGGTCCATGCGGTAGCGCAGGGCGCGAAAGCTTACGCCCAGCAGCTTTGCCGCCGCCGTGCGGTTGTAACGCGTTTTTTCCAGCGCCGACAGGATCGCCTGCCGCTCGATGTTCTCGATCTTTTCCGGCAGCGACAGATGGGACAAATCGGCGGTGGCGGCGTCTTGGCCGCGAGCACCCTCGCTCAGCCCCAGATCGTCTTCGGTGATTTCATCCTCGCTGGCCAGCGCCAACGCGCGCTCCAGAATGTTTTCCAGTTCGCGCACGTTGCCCGGAAAATCGTATTGCTTCAGCGCCGTCACCGCGCCCGCCGACAGCCGCGGCAGCGCGCCGCCGCCCACCTGGCGCTGGAGCAACAAGGCCGCCAGCGTGGGTATGTCGTCACGCATCTCGCGCAGACTCTGCATGCGCAGTTCAATCACGTTCAGGCGGTAATACAAATCCTGCCGGAACACGCCGTTCTTGACCTCGTCGCCCAGATTGCGGTGGGTCGCGCTGATAATTCGCACGTCGACGTTTTCCTCGGCGGTAGACCCCACTTTGCGCACTTTTTTTTCCTGAATCGCACGCAGCAATTTGACTTGCATCGGCAGCGGCAAATCCGCCACTTCGTCGAGGAACAGCGTGCCGGAGTTGGCGGCCTGAAAAAAGCCGTCGCGATCCGCCGCCGCCCCGGTAAACGCGCCTTTTTTGTAACCGAAAAATTCCGATTCCATCAGATTTTCGGGAATCGCGCCGCAGTTCACCGGCACAAACGGCGCACCCTGCCGAGAACCGTTGTCATGAATCAGGCGCGCCGCCAGTTCCTTGCCACTGCCGGATTCGCCGGTCACATGCACCGGCGCCTGACTGCGCGCGAGCTTGTCGATCATGCGCCGTGCCTGCTGCATCAGCGGCGCGTTACCCACCAGCACGGACCCGGCCGGCGCATCCGCACTCTCGGCGCGCTTTGCCTGACTGCCCCCGTTGCGCGGCAGATTGAGCGCCGAGCGGATCAGCGCGCGCAACTGTTCCAGCGACACCGGCTTGGCGAGGTAATCGAACGCGCCTGCCTTCAGCGCCGCCACCGCGTTTTCAGTACTGCCGTGCGCGGTAATTACCGCCACGGGAATCTGCGGATGGTTTTTGGCAACGTACTCAAGCACCGCCAAACCGTCGCCGTCCGGCAACCGCATATCGGTCAGACACAAATCGTAGGGGTTGGCGGCCAGCAACGCCAATGCTTCGCTCTGGGTCGCCGCACTGTGGGATTCCACACCCATGCGCGCTAGCGTCATGCCGAGCAACTCGCGTATGTCGGACTCATCATCCACCACCAGCACGTGGCTCTTCATACCGGGGATACTCATTGGGTTTTCATTGCCTTCGTTTCGCGTGTCAGCCTGCCCTGCATGTCAAAGTAAATTGCGCGCCCGCCGAACTTTCGACGTAATCCAGCGCCGCGCCGTTGGCCGCGCATAGTTCACGCGCAATATACAAGCCCAGCCCGGTGCCCCCCACCGCTGCGGTCACAAACGGCTCGAACAGTCCGCCACGCACTTCCGGCGCCACGCCAGGCCCGTCGTCGATGACATCCAATTTTACAACACGGCTCGCGCGCACCCGGTGCGCGACGAAAGTAACACTGCCCGCCTTGCCGCGGCAATGCCGCAGCGCATTGCGGCACAAATTCCACAATATCTGGTTCAAATGCGTGCGATCAAACAGCACGCTCAACGTCGCGTCGCACCGCACGGTAAACACTTCGGGGTTCGTGCGTTCGGTTTCGGCGAATTCGCCCACGAACTGCCGCACAAATTCGTCCAGCCCGACCGACTCCAGGTGCGCGATCTGCTCGCGATTCAGGCCCAGCACGTCGTTGACCATGCGATTCAGGCGTTGCGTGTTATCGTGGATGATCCCCAGCAGGCGCCGCGTGGTCGCCGAACCGTCCGGGTCTTCCTGCAGCAATTGCGCCGCATGACTGATCGAGCCCAGCGGATTGCGAATTTCGTGCGCAATGTTGGCCGTCAGCCGGCCGATCGCGGCCAGCTTCATCTGTTGCGCTTCTTCCCGCACACGGGTGAGGTCCTCCAGAAAAATCACCGTTCCCGCATCCGCACCGCCGCTCACCGGAACGAACCGCAGTCCATGACGATCATCCATGGACGCCACATAAGCCGATGAAACACCCGCCGTGCCGGCATGCCAGCGGCTCAGATGCGCCGCGAGGCTCGGCGCATAATCCACCAGCATGACCGCTGTGCGATCACCTACCGCTCCCAGCAACGCCTGCGCCTGCCTGTTGATCTGGCGAATCACGCCCGCGCCATCGACCACCACCACGCCGTCCGGCATGTCCTGAATCACCAGCCGGTTCACCTCGGACAGATTCGCCAGATCAACCTCACGCTGTGCGGCAATCTTCTCACTCTGTATGGTCAATCGCGCCAGCGTGTGCGCCACCAGCGCGGTGGCAAAATACCCGATCGACAATAAACCGGCTTGCAGATATTGCCCGGCGCCGTCCTGGAACACGATGACTTCGTAGGTGTGCTCAAGCAAGACCGCGATACTGGCGAGTGCGGCGTAGAACAGCGTCAGGCGTCCGCGGCTGATCAACCCGGCGCCCGCCAGCGTGGTCAGCAACAGCAAACCCAATCCACTGGTTATGCCGTTACTCGCATAAATAAGAATGACAATAAAACCGATATCGGCGATGACCTGCACCGCGAGCTGACTGTTAAATCGCGAACGCGTCCTGATAGCCGCGGCGCAAAACAATGTGAACAACAGATAGCCCAGCAACGCCTGAATAAACAACAGGCGGTCATACGAGCCGAGCTGCGAGGTGTGTTGCCCGAACAGTGCGCCCGCAAGCAGCACCAGAACGATC
>CAMDDY010000199.1 GCA_945893125.1 Bordetella parapertussis | reverse complement strand
CTGTCAGTGTCACCCCGTCTTCAGTCACTTTTTGGATAATCGCGGCAGGGGTCATATTTCGACCTCAACGGCATTTCGCGGGATGGTTGTAGCGTTTGTAGCGCTTGTAGCGCTTGTAGCGCTTGTGCCGGATGCCGTGACAACCTCGTTTTTAAGATACCTGTTCCAAGGATCATGCAAATCATCTCTGGTATACCCAGGACCACGCTCATACGCGGGCAGGACGCACCATTGTCTTACCGGTCTTCAGCAGCGCCGCATTCCACTTTGCCACAACGAGGTGCGCAGTGTTTCTTCGGCGCGATTTGCGGCATTGGGCCGATTATTTCGCTCATTCCTCAATTGGAATGTACTGTAGGCTACTCGCACTTTATTTAGGTCGTGCATCATGCCGATTGGAATGGCCGGCGCATCATCACCGCTTCGCGCAACGGACTTAGCGTACGAATCGCGCGTGATGCTACAGGGCGGCGCATGGATATTCGATCTCGACAATACGCTGCACAATGCCACGGCGAATATTTTTCCGCGCATCAACCGCGCCATGACGCAGTATGTGCAAACCCACCTGAATCTTAGCGAGGACGACGCCAATGCGTTGCGCCACACCTACTGGCGCCGTTACGGCGCGACGATACTTGGGCTTATCCGCCATCACGACACCGACCCGGCGCATTTTTTGTGGCACACGCACCAGTTTCCCGACCTGCACAACGTGCTGGTGGCCGAGCCCATGCTGCGCGCCACGCTGACCCGGCTGCCGGGACGCAAGTTCGTGTTTTCCAATGCGCCGGTGCATTACGCGCAAAGCGTGCTGCGCGCCCTCGGCATCATTGATTTGTTTTCAGACGTTTATACCATCGAGCACACGTGCTACAGGCCGAAGCCCGATACCTTTGGATTTCTGCGTTTGTGCCGCAGCCACCATTTGCGTCCGCGACGCTGTATCATGGTCGAAGATAATCTGGATAACCTGCGTACGGCCAAACGGCTGGGGATGAAAACGGTTTGGGTGACCGGCGCCGCAGTCGTGCAGGGCCGCGCGCCGGGTTACGTGGATCAAACCGTGCGCAGCGTGGCGCGATTGCCGGGCGTATTGGCACGGTTACAATAGAAAGAAATAGAGGAATAGCGTGGCGAGAACCGGAGACCGCAAGAATCAGATTTTGCAGACGCTGGCGCAGATGCTTGAGCGGCCCGCAGCGGAGAAAATCACCACCGCGGCGCTGGCGAAGCGGCTGGATGTGTCGGAGGCCGCGCTGTACCGGCATTTTTCCGGCAAGGCGGCGATGTTCGAAGGCCTGATCGATTTTGTCGAGAGCACGCTGTTCGCGCTAATCAACAAAATTACCACCGAGGAAAAAAGCGGCGTGCGCCAGGTCGAAGCGGCGCTTGGCGTGATGCTGGGTTTTGCGCAAAAAAATCGCGGCATGACACGCGTGCTGATCGGTGACGCGCTGGTTAACGAAGACGAAAAACTGCAACAACGCATCAATCAGTTGCACGAACGGCTGGAAGCCACCGTGCGCCAATCGCTGCGTTTCGCGGTGACGCAAAACGAGGTGATGCCGGATGCGGATCTCGGCGCGCAGGCGAATCTTTGCATGAGTTTTGTGATCGGCCGCTGGCATCAGTTTGCGAAAAGCGGCTTTAAGCGCGATCCCACCGAACTTTGGGGAAAGCAGTGGAAGCAGTTAATGGAAGGCGTGCTGGCCTGACCCGCGCGCCGGCACTAATGACGGGGAGAACACCATGACTACCATCACCACGGAACAGATGGCGGAACTGCTGCTCGGCATAGCGCGCTCGCAATTGGCGGTGGCCGATGCGATGGAAAGCGCGAAGACCGGCTTTAAATCGACGCACTTGCGCGGGCAGGTGGAAAGCGCCGCGCGCATCAAGGTCAACCGTCCGGTGACGCTGGCGGATTTTCCGTCGCGCCTGTTGTTGCAAATGTTGGGGCGCAATGCGCCGACCCTTGAGGACGTGACCAAGGACCTGACGGCATTGATCGAACCCGCGGCTACGGCGAGCGGCGAGTCGCTGGACATGACGAAGTAGGTCAAGGTTCGGCAATCGCCCCTTGGCTTCGGCACGGGCGACCGAATGTGCCGCGGTTCGATTTAGCGCTTACGGCGCATGGCACACCGCGCACGCCGGATCTTTTTTCAGCGTGATGGTGCGTATGTCCATTGTCAGCGCATCCACCAGCATCAAGCGCCCGGCCAGCGTTTTGCCCGCTCCGGTCAGCACCTTTAACGCTTCGGCGGCCTGCATGCAGCCGACGATGCCGGTCAATGGCGCGAACACACCCATCACCGCGCAGCGCACTTCTTCGCTTTGCGCGTCTTCGGGGAACAGACAGGCGTAACACGGCGCGGCGTCATCGCGCATGTCGAATACCGATATCTGCCCGTCGAAGCGCACGCCCGCGCCCGACACCAGCGGTTTTTTGTGTGCGACGCAGGCGCGGTTGACCGCGTGACGCGTGGCAAAATTGTCGCAGCCGTCAAGCACCACATCGGCTGCGGCGACCAGCGCATCAAGCTGCGCGCCCGCGACGCGCGCCTTGACCAACTCAATTTTCGTATCGGGATTGATCGCCGTCATGGTGTCGCGCGCGGATTCCACTTTGGCCTGCCCGATGGCCGCCGTGCGATGCACGATTTGCCGTTGCAGGTTGGTGAGGTCCACCATGTCGTCGTCGCACAGCGTGATGGCGCCGACGCCGGCCGACGCCAGATACAACGCAATCGGCGAGCCGAGTCCGCCCGCGCCGATCACCAGGGCGTGCGCCGCGCGCAACCGCTCCTGGCCCTCGACGCCGATTTCCGGCAGCAGGATGTGACGGCTGTAACGCAGTAACTGTTCGTCGTTCATGGTGTGAGGGCGCTACGGCGTTAAAAAAACCACGCCCGGCTGGGCGTGGTTATTAAGTAAGGCTATGTTTTAAAATACTTTTAATTCGGCGTGGGCGCGCTGCGCGATTTCAGGAACGCCACTGCCTGATGCAATTCGTAGTCGTTTTTTGACACCACTTCACCGGGGCCGGGCCGCAGCTCTTTGGGGTCAATGATGGGACGCACGGCAGGAGTGAAATTAAATTTCGCGCGCATCTCGGCGAGCGCCTTTTCCTTGTCCTGTTCTTTCGGGTCGGGTTTGGCTTCACTCAGGTGCTTGGAAAGATCGGCTTCGCGCAGACGCAAGGATGCAGCTTTGTCCACCGCGCCTTCCAGCGGAATATCCGGTGTGATGCCCTTGGCCTGTATCGAGCGGCCCTGCGGCGTGAAGTAGCGCGCGGTGGTGAGCTTGATCGCGGTGTTGCTGCCGAGCGGCAAGATGGTTTGCACGGAACCCTTGCCGAACGTTTGCTGGCCCATGATGACCGCGCGGTTATGATCCTGCAACGCACCCGCGACAATCTCGGACGCCGATGCCGAACCGCCGTTGACCAGCACCACCATCGGCAATTTCTTAATGTCGGGCGGCAGTTTGCGCACGAAATCCTCGCGATTACGACCGCGCAGATAGTGTTCGGGGCTCGCGTTCAGGCGCATCTTGGAATCCTCGGCGCGGCCTTCGGTATACACCACCAGTTGTCCGGGTTCGAGGAACATCGCCGACACCGCCACCGCGCTGTTAAGCAAGCCGCCCGGATCGTTGCGCAGATCGAGAATCACTCCCTTCATCGGGCCTTTGACGTGGGTTTCGATGGCGCGTGCCAGCAATTCGCCGGTGCCGTCCTGAAACTGCGTGACGCGGAAATACGCGTAGCCCGGTTCCAGCAGCGTGGATTTGACGCTCTGAATTTTGATGATGGCGCGTGTCAGCGTGAGTTCAATCGGGTTGGGTTCGCCCTTGCGCACAATGGTGAGGCGGATCGGCGTGTCGGGTTTGCCGCGCATTTGCTTCACTGCATCGTTCAGCGTCATGCCTTTGACCGACGCGTCGTCGAGCTTGACGATCAAGTCGCCGGCCATCACGCCGGCGCGCGACGCGGGCGTGTCGTCGATGGGTGAAATCACTTTCACGAAGCCGTCTTCCATGCCGACTTCGATACCGAGGCCGCCGAACTGGCCTTGCGTGCCGACCTGCATTTCCTTGAACGCCTCTTGATCGAGGTACGCCGAGTGCGGATCAAGGCCCGTCAGCATGCCGTTGATGGCTTCGGTGATGAGTTTTTTGTCCGCCACCGGTTCGACGTAATCACGCTTCACGCGGTCGAACACTTCGGTGAAGGCGCGCAGTTCTTCAATCGGCAGCGGCAGCACCGCGCGGGCGGCGCCATCGCGCTGCGCCACCGCCGAGAAATTGAGGCTGATGGCGATGCCGATCACGACACCGGCGACGATGAGACCAAATTGACTTAGTTTGTTGCGCATTGACTGCTCCAGTTTCCGTAGGTTACTTACCGTGCTCTGATCCAGGCCATCGGGTCGAACGGTTTACCCTGATGGCGAAGCTCAAAGTATAAACCTGATTCCGTGCCGCCGCCGCTATTGCCGACGGTGGCAACGGCATCTCCGCCGCCAACCTCGTCGCCCACCCGTTTTAACAGGGTTTCGTTGTAGCCATACAGGCTCATGTAGTTTTCGCCATGGTCGACAATCAGCAAATTGCCGAATCCGCGCAGCCAGTCGGCGTAAACCACCCGACCGGCGGCGACCGCCCGTACTGATTCTCCGCCCTTGGCCGCCAAAAACAGCCCCTTCCAGGTCAATCCGCCATCGCTACGTGGACTGCCAAAGCGACCGCTTAGTTCCCCGCGCACCGGCAAGGCGAGTTGGCCGCGCAGGGCCGAGAAAGCGCCGGCAAGCGTTTGCGGCTCCGGCACGCGCTCATTACGGTCACGGGGCGGCGGGCGCGCGCTTTTGGCGACCGGGCGGGCAGGCGGGCGCGTCACGATACGCGCCAACTGTTCGATCAGATGGGTGAGGCGGGTCTCGTTACGTTGCAGCGTGCCGACTTCCTGACGCTGGCGGGCGATGTCGCGCGACAGCCGCGTCAGCACCTCGGCGTGTTTGCGTTTTTCGGCTTCAAGGCGTTTGCGCTGGTTCACCTGCTCGGCGGCGATGGCGGCAAGCTCCGCCGCCTTGGCCGCAGCTTCGTCGCCGAGCGACTTGAGTTTCGTGAGATTGTCGCGCAGGCCGTGTATGGCGTCGGCCCGCGCGCGCGACACGTAGCCCAGGTAATGCATTTCGCGCGCAATGGTGTTGGGATTTAGCCCGCTGAGCAACAGCCGCAACGCTTCGGGCTGCGCGCCGCCGTGCTGCACGTGCTGCTGATACAGCAGGCGCGAGAGCATCGCCTGTTGCTCCGTCAATGTGCCCGACGCTTTGTTCGATTCACCGCGCAGCGCCTCGGCGCGTTGCGATACCGCGCGCGACGATTGTTCCAGATCGGTGAGCTCGCGATTGGCGTCCGAGATCGCGCGTTCGGATTCTCGGAGTGCGTCGCCTGCTTCGCTGCGCGATTCTTCCGCGCCGGCGATCTGCTTTTGCAGCGCCTCAATGCGACCGCGCAATTGCTGGAGCTCTTCCTTGGCGGCGCCGGCGTTAGTGGCGGCTGCCGCAGGCAGTAAACACCCTAGGGCGAAAAGCAAACCGCAAAGGCGCAAAGGCGCAAAGAACCCCACGCAAAGGTTTTCTTTGCGTTTCCTTTGCGCCTTTGCGCCTTTGCGGTGAATTGTTTTGAGCTTGTCGTTCACACAAAACTAAGCAGCGGTTTGCCCGTCATTTCCGCTGGTTGCGGCAAACCCATCATGCGCAACAGCGTGGGCGCGACATCCTGCAACGCGCCGCCGTCCGCCATTTTCGCGCGGCGACCGATGTAGAGCAGCGGCACCAAATTCAGCGTGTGCGCGGTGTGCGGTTGATTCGCTTCGGTGTCGAGCATGGTTTCGGCGTTGCCATGGTCGGCGGTAATCAGCACTTCGCCGCCGCTGGCCTGCATCGCCTCAACCGCGCGTCCGATGCATTCGTCGAGCGCTTCAATCGCGCGAGTGGCGGCGGCGAGATCACCGGTGTGGCCCACCATATCGCCGTTGGCGTAGTTGCACACAATCGCATGGTATTTTTTGCTTTGTATCGCAGCGACGAGTTTGTCGGTGACTTCGCGCGCGCTCATTTCCGGTTGCAAATCATAGGTCGCAACTTTGGGTGAGGGCACCATCACGCGATCTTCTCCGGCATAGGGTGTTTCGACACCGCCGTTGAAAAAATAGGTGACGTGCGCATACTTTTCGGTCTCGGCGATGCGCAATTGTTTCAAGCCGCGTGATGCCAGATATTCGCCGAAGCCGTTGGATATGTTCTGCGGCGGATAAGCGGCGGGAATGTGTGAGAAATCCTCGCCATACGTTGTTAATGTACAAAAGGCGCCGAGCTTGGGCGCGTGTTCGCGCGGGAAGCCGCCGAAGCTTGCTTCGGTCAACGCATTCGTAAGCTGCCGCGCGCGGTCGGCGCGGAAGTTCATGAACACCACCGCGTCGCCGTCGTTCATGCGGATTGGCTTGCTGCCGGGCGGCACGATAGCGGTGGCCTGCACGAACTCATCGGTCTCATTGCGCAGATCGGCCAGCATATAGGCATCGGTGGCGGACGCCGCCCAGTTATCGGATTTGCCCTGTGTGATCACGTCGTAGGCGGGTTTGACGCGTTCCCAGCGCTGATCGCGATCCATCGCGAAGTAGCGGCCGCAGATGGAGGCGATGCGTCCGCTATTGATGGCCTCGAATTTTTTTTGCAGCGCCACCAGCGACGGCTCGGCGCTTTTGGGCGGCGTGTCGCGGCCATCGAGAAACGCATGCACGTAGATGTTTTTCACGCCGGCTTTTGCCGCCATGTCCACCAGCTCGTGTATTTGCGATTCGTGGCTGTGTACGCCACCGGGTGACAGCAGGCCGAGCACGTGCAGCGCACTGGTCGTGCTCTGTTTGCCGATTTCGATGGCCCTCAACAGCGCGGGGTTACGCCGAAACGCGCCGGTTTCAATCGCGTGTTCGATCTTGGTGTAATCCTGATACACCACGCGGCCCGCGCCGATGTTCATGTGGCCGACTTCGGAATTGCCCATCTGGCCTGCGGGCAGGCCCACCATTTTTTCCGAGGCGTCGATGATGGTGTGCGGGTGCGTTTTCCACAGGAAGTTCCAGTGCGGTTTGCGCGCCTGGCATATCGCGTTGTGGTCGCATTCTTCGCGGTGGCCGAAACCGTCGAGGATAAGCAAAAGAACCGGGGGTGTCGTCACGATAGGCCCATGTTTTTAATAAAACTTTTACGCTGTTTCCGCAGCGTCCATACGGTATAATTCTAATCTATTTCAGGAGTTCGCCTTGGAGCAGTTTTTCGTTTTTTTGCAGAAGAGCCCGATGAACATGGTGTTGTTCGGGCTGGCGGTGGTGTCCGGCGGCATGCTGTTGTTTCCGCTGTTTACGCGCGGCATGCGCACGTCCACCGAGGTGGGACCCACCGACGCGGTGATGCTGATTAACCGCAAGGACGCAGTGGTGCTGGATGTGCGCGAGGAGGGTGAATACGCCGGCGGCCACATCACCAACGCGCGTCATATCCCCGAAAAGCAGCTTGAAGAGCGCATAAAAGAACTGGAAAAATTCAAGTCGAAACCGGTGATCGTCAGTTGCGCCAGCGGTCGCCGCTCATCGGCGGTGGCCGACACCTTGCGCAAAAAGGGTTTTGCGGATGTGGTGGCGCTGCGCGGCGGCATCAGCGGCTGGTTGCAGGCCGGCATGCCGCTGGAAAAATAATTTTAATTTCAAAATCTCACAGGAAAGACATGGCTAAAGTATTGATGTACAGCACCGCGGTTTGACCGTACTGCGTAACCGCGGAGCGGCTACTGGCAAACAAGGGCGTGAAAGAAATCGAAAAGGTGTATATCGATCGTGATCCCGCGCGCAGAACCGAAATGATGGAAAAAACCGGGCGGCGCACCGTGCCGCAAATTTACATCGGTGACACGCATGTCGGCGGTTACGACGATTTGTCCGCGCTTGACCGCGCGGGCGGACTCGACCCCCTGCTGGCGAAATAACGGCGCAATACAGTGGCGCTGACAACGCACCGCCGTCTCACCCCGAAACCCGAATCAGAAAGCACACGCCATGAGCGAACAACCGCAACCTGCATCCGATGACGCCGCGACACAGCAGGCGATTTTCAGCATTGAAAAAATTTACGTGAAGGACCTGTCACTCGAAGTGCCTGGCGCGCCGATGGTTTTTATGTCGAGCGAGCAACCGCAGATCGAGGTCAACATCCACAACGGCGCTTCCGTGGTGGAGCAGGGTGCGCTATACGAAGTGGTGCTCACGGCCACGGTGACCGCGAAGGCCGGTGAGCGCACCGTGTTTTTGGTCGAAGTGGCGCAGGCGGGTTTGTTTCATATCCGCAATCTGCCGCCGCAGGATCTGGATGGTGTGCTCGGCATTTTGTGCCCGACCACCTTGCTGCCCTATGCGCGCGAAGCGGTGTCGAGCGCGGTATCGAGCGCCGGGTTCCCGCCGGTGATTCTGCAGCACATGGATTTTAACCAGGTGTACCAGCAATCCCAGCAGCAGCGTGCCGCAGAGCCGGCGCCGGCCCCCTCGCAGGTGAACTAAGCGTGCCTAACAACGACGCATGCGTTTCATTATGTTAGGCACTCTGATGCGCGCGCGCGTTGCCAGGTGGTGGTTTGCAACGCTGGGGAGCTGCGCTATGACAGTGGCGGTTGTGAGTGTGGGTGTGAGCGTACACGCCGCCGATTTTCGCGCGGTAACGGACGAAGCCGCCGTGCTCTACGACGCGCCATCGGCGCAATCCAAAAAGCTGTTCGTGGTGAGCCAGGGCTATCCGCTGGAAGTCATCGTGGTGGTCGAAGGCTGGGTTAAGGTGCGCGACGCGAACGGTGCGCTCTCCTG
>CAMDDY010000198.1 GCA_945893125.1 Bordetella parapertussis | reverse complement strand
ATGGGTTATCACCAGCAGCGTTTCAGCAAGCTGGATCAGATCAACAAAAGTAATGTCAAGCGTCTGGTGCCGGTGTGGAGCGCATCGCTCGCCAACGAGTTCGGCGAACAAGGCCAGCCGCTGGTGCATAACGGCGTGATCTACGCGGCAAACGTCAAGCGTGTGGTGGCGATTGATGCTGTCACGGGCAAGCAAATGTGGAATTTCAATGTCGAGTGGGATCCCGCGGTGGCGCGCGTGGTGTGTTGCGGCTTGTCCAATCGCGGCATCGCCTTGTTCGACGGCAAGGTATATGTGTCCTCGCTCGATGCGCATCTGCGCGCGCTCGACGCCAAAACCGGCAAGGAACTGTGGAAAACCAAAATCGCCGAGTGGAAAGAAGGCTACTCGATCACCAGCGCGCCGAGCGTGGTGAACGGCATCGTGATGAGCGGCATGACCGGCGGTGAATTCGGCGTGCGCGGCTTTGTGGTGGGTCTGGACGCGCAAACCGGCAAGGAAGTGTGGCGCCGGCATACCACGCCCGACCCCAGCGAAAAAGCCTACGCGACCTGGCCGCAGGATGATTCCTACAAACGTGGCGGCGCATCGACCTGGATCACCGGTTCATATGATCCCGAGCTGGATCTTTCCTACTGGGGCACCAGCAACGGCGGCCCGTGGACGTGGAAAGCGCGCCCCGGTGACAACCTGTGGGTGGCCTCGGTGATCGCGATTCGCCCGAAGACCGGCGAAATCGCCTGGCACTATCAATGGACGCCGGCAGAAACCTACGACTACGACGGCAACAACGAAAACGTGCTGGCCGACATGATGGTCAACGGCACCAAGCGCAAAGTGCTGATGCACGCCGACCGCAACGGTCTGTTGTACATGCTCGATCGCACCAACGGCCAGGTACTCGCGGGCAATCCCTACGTGACGACCAACTGGGCCACCGGCGTTGATCTGAAGACCGGTCGTGTCGTCGAAACCGACGTGGCCAAGCGCCTGCGCGCCGGCGAAAAAGTTGAACTGCAACCGCGCTGGACCGGTGGCAAGAACTGGTTCCCGATGTCGTTCAATCCCAATACCGGTAAGCTGTATCTGTCGATGCTCGAAGAAACCGCGATCTACCAGCTCAACGCGGATCTGCCCACGTATAAAGCAGGCGAGCGTTATGTCGGCGTCACCAACAGCACCGCCGCACGCAAACCCGGCGAAGGCGGTTACTTCGGCGCGGTCGATCCCTTTACTGGTAAGCCGCAATGGCGGGTGTCTACCGGCAACCTGCCGAGCTGGTCGGGAACGATGGTCACCGCAGGCGGCCTGATTTTCACTGGCTTGGCCACGGGTGAGTTTATAGCGCTGGATCAGGACACCGGCAAAATCGTCTGGCAATTCAAGACCAGTTCCAGCGTCAATTCGCAGCCGATCACCTATACCGTCAAGGGCAAGCAATATGTTTCAGTGTTCTCGGGTTTGGGCGGCGGCACATCTTCGCGGCGTAATACCGATGGCGTAGTGTTGCCCGGTGGATCGGTCTGGACGTTTGCGTTAGTGGACTAAGCCGCGACACAAATTGAAGGCAAGTAGAGTCACCGAATCCCACCGGCGCGAGCCGGTGGGATTTTTTCTGGGCAATGGATCGTATTAACGTAACTAATTGTTTTTAAATGAAAAATTATAAATATTTACTATGGACGCCAACGCTGATGCTGGCACTCACCGGCGCCGCAACCGCGCAAAATCATTCGCCCGAGCAATTCAAACTGGGTTCCGACACCTACGCACGCCACTGCTCGGCGTGTCACGGCATGCGCCTGAAAAATCCGGAAGGCGCGTTTGATCTGCCGACGTTTCCCAAGGATCAGAAGGAACGGTTTATCCGCTCGGTGAGCAAAGGCAAGAACAGCATGCCGCCATGGGAAGGCTTGTTGAAGTCCGAAGAAATCGAATCGCTGTGGGCGTATGTCTATACGGGCGACCAGTAGGCGGATGCCGTGATCATGCCAATGTGCCGGACACTGTTCGTTGTTGTGGCGGCATGTGCATTGCCGGGCTCGTTGCTGGCGCAATCGCAGTATCCCGTCAAACCCATACGGCTGTTGATCGGCGCACCGCCCGGCGGCGGCAACGATGTGCTGGGCCGCGTGGTTGCCCAACGTCTGAGTGATCGCATCAACCAGCAAGTGGTGGTCGAGAATCGCGGCGGCGCGGGGCAGACCATCGCCGGCGAGATAGCCGCGAAGTCGCCACCCGATGGCTACACCGTGCTGCTGGTGTCGTCGAGTTTCATGATTTCGGCGCTGGTGTATCCAAAACTGCCGTACGACACGGTGCGTGATTTTGCCGGCATCACCCAGATCGCCACCATTCCGCAGATGCTGGTGGTGCACCCCTCCTTGCCGGTGAAAACCGGCCCCGACTTGATTGCGCTGGCGAAAAAGAATCCCGGCGCGCTGATGTATGGCTCCGGCGGCAATGGTTCAACGCAGCATCTGGGCGCGGAGTTGTTCAAACATTTAACCCAAACGCAGCTTACGCATGTGCCGTTCAAGGGCGCGGGGCCGGCGATATCCGCGATGCTCTCGGGTGACTTGCAGGTGTTCTTTTCAACCGTGCCGTCGGTGCAGCCGCTGGCGCAGGCCGGCAAACTCAAAGCCATCGCCGCGGCGGTGGCCAAGCGCATACCGACGCTGCCCGATCTGCCGACGCTGGAAGAACAAGGCGTGCGCGGCATGGATATCAGCGGCAATTACGGATTGCTCGTGCCCGCCGCCACACCCGCTGCGGCGATTCGCCATCTCAACGAGGAAGTGGGCAAGGCGCTGGCCACGCCGGACGTGCGCGATCATCTGGCAAAGCAGGGCGCGTTTGTCGCCACCGGCACGCCCGCGCAGTTTCAGGCGCAGGTGAAGGCCGAGATCGAAAAGTGGCGCGAGGTGGTGCGGGTTTCGGGGATGAAGCCGGATTGAGGTGCGGGGCGAACCGGGAACAGACCGGGGGTAGTTCAATATTGTTCATAACATTGCCTGCGACACGACGGCTGGGCCTACGTCGCGGACCGCGAAAATCATCGCGTGCAGATTCCGCCGGCGCGGACGCTACGCCAAGCGGATTTCACCGATTTGCCGATTGTCGATGAGTTGCCGCAGTACGGCTTTACATTGCGTGATGGGTTGCGGGGGTTCGAGGCCTGCCGAGCGGAACATCCTCTCCACGCCGTCGCCGGGCGCCCAACTGATCCCGTTGGCAAGCCAGTCGGCGCTGGCAAGGTCAGCCAGGGAGCGCGCACGGATCAAGGGATGCCCTTTGCGCGCACAAATCGCCAGCGTGCCGCGAAAGAGCGGGCGAAACCAAATCGAAGCGTCCAACGGATTGCTGGATTTTTGGCCAAAGGCGAAATCGAGCGTTTCGACGCGCACGCCGGACTGCATCAAGTGCCCGTGTCCCTCGACAACCCGCACGCGCGCGCGCGGGAACTGGCGTCGAAAGCGTACCATCGCCTCGGGAAGCACCGCGATAATGCCGACAGGGCCCATGCTGAACGTGACCGTGCCCTCACCCGATCCACCTGACTGCGCGGCTTCCTCCCCGGCCTTGTGCAATTCCGCGGCGGCCACCTGTGCCCGCGCATGAAACGCACGTCCGGCGGGCGTGAGCACTACGCCGCGCGAGCTGCGGCCCAGAAGCTGCACATGCAATTCGGCTTCAAGCTCGCGCACGCTTTTGGAAAGCGTGGGCTGCGCAATACCGAGTTTGCGCGCTGCCGCCCGCATGCCGCTGCATTCCACCACCGCCAGAAAATCCCGAATCTGCATGAGTCTCATGGTAATGAGCGAAAACGACTTGCCTATCACGATTAAAATTTTAACATCTTACGCTTTGCGCTCGATTTCTGCTTTAATACCATCGCTTACTGACGCAACCCCATGGTTGAATGTTTCGCATCGGAAAGAAAAAAATGGAAAAAATGCAACGCACTTTCGGCACGATGGGCACACTTGGCAAAATCACTCTGCTTTTGGCCGCGCTTGACGCATCCGCCCAGACCGGCTATCCGGAAAAACCGGTACGCGTCGTGGCCCCGTTTCCCGCAGGATCGGGGGCGGACATCAGCGCGCGCATTGTCACGCAGAAGCTTGGCGAGTTATGGGGGAAACCGGTGGTGGTCGAGAATGTGCCTGGTGCCGCCGGCAGCGTCGGGGCGGAGCGCGTGGCGAAGTCAGCGCCGGATGGCTACACGCTGTTGTTCAGTGGTGATGCGGCGATGACGACCAATGTGAGCGTCTACTCGAAGCTCGCCTACGACCCGTTGCGCGATTTTGCGCCGATCATGAATTTTGTCGAGACGCCCAATGTTCTGATTGTCCATCCTTCTCTGCCGGTCAAGAACGTAAAGGAGTTGGTCGCGCTGGCGAAGTCGCGTCCGGGCGAGATCACCTATGCATCCTCCGGATCGGGTACGTCGCAGCATCTCGGCGGCGCGCTGCTGGGCAACAGAGCGGGCATCGACCTCAGTCACGTTCCCTACAAGGACGCGGCCGTGGCGATGTCGGACATCATCGGCGGGCGCGTAACCATGTTTTTCGGCAACACGCTGTTTGCCATGCCGCAGGTGCGTGCGGGCAAAGTGCGCGCGATTGCGGTGAGTTCGTTAAAGCGCATACCGGTTGTACCGGAACTGCCCACCGTAGCTGAGTCTGGCTATCCGGGGTTCAGCGCCGTCGCATGGTTTGGTCTGCTTGCGCCGAGCGGTACACCTGCGGCGGTGCTCACCAAGCTGCAGCAGGATGCCGCGCGCGTGATCGCCATGCCGGATGTGCGTAACAAGTACACCGAGAACGGTGGCATCGTCGTCGGCAACACGCCGGCGGAATTCGCGGCGCAGATCAAAGCTGAAATTGTGTCCAAGGGGGATCTGGTCAGGGCGTCGGGTGCCAAGGTAAATTAGTTCAATAAAATCATATAGTTAAATTATAAACGCGCGATGGGATGAGGTCGGCACGAACAGGGGGCGCCGTGATTGGGCAACGATTCGTTCGGGCAGGCATCAGGGTTGCCGGAGCGCAACGATTTCAATGTGGGGCGGCTTGATTTCGCGTAGACTGAATTCGGACTATATTGAGTCCAGTCACGTCAGGAGCAAGACCCATGAAATATTCCACGCAGGTCAAACCGATCAGTTATCTCAAGGCGAATGCAGCCGAAGTGATTCGCGGCTTGACGGAAAATCGCGCGCCGCTGGTTATCACGCAAAACGGCGAGGCGACGGCGGTGCTTCAGGACCTGGCGTCCTACGAAGAGACGCAGGAAACGCTGGCGTTGCTCAAGATTTTGGCGTTGGGAAACCGTGAAATCGAGGAAGGCAAGACCATGCCGGCTCGTGAAGCCATCCGGCGTGCGCGAGCTAGGCTTGTGCAAAAATAATGCGGCGTCACTACGTCGCTGTCACTGAAAGCGCATCGCGTGACCTCGATGCCATCATCGATTACATTCATAAGCAGGATAGCCGTGCCAAGGCCGAATATGTGCTTGAGCGTATATCCGGAGTAATCGACGGCTTGGCGATTGCGCCGGAAAGAGGATCTTATCCACCGGAACTTTTGGGGTTGGGCGTACGAGAGTACCGGCAGGTGTTTTTTAAGCCCTATCGCGTAATCTACCGCGTGGCTGGCGACACGGTTTACGTCCACGTGATAGCAGACGGACGCCGCGACATGCAGTCTTTGCTGGCGCGCCGACTGCTGGGCTGATAACGCCCGGCTTGTTCAAAATGAATCAACTGCCCTTGTATTTCTTCTCCATCGCCACATACCGCTCGTAATCCACGAACTTCTGCCGCTCGGCGAATGGCACCACGGCGTCTTCCACGCCTTCGAGCGTGCCCTTTTGCTTCAGGTGTTTCATCACGTTGCTCATCGCCAGCATCGATGCCTGCAGCGCGGCGTTGGCGTAGCAGATTACACCGTAGCCCATCTCGCCCAGTGCTTTTTGCGAGGGTATCGGCGTTTTGCCACCGTAGACCATGTTGCACAGATGCCGGCCCGGCACTTCTTTCGGGATGCGCGCGAGTTCTTCGAGTGTGGTGGGCGCTTCGATGAACAGCAGGTCGGCGCCGGCTTCCTGATAGGCGCGCATGCGGTCCATCGCGGCGTCCATGCCCTCCATCGCGCGCGCGTCGGTGCGCGCGAGGATCAGCATGCCGGTCTGACGCGCATCCACGCAGGCCTTGATTTTTTGCACCATTTCGGACTTGGAAATGACGCCCTTGTCCTCGAAGTGGCCGCAGCGTTTCGGGTAGACCTGATCTTCGATCAGCAGCGCATTCGCGCCCGCGCGCTCCATCATGCGCACGGTGCGGCGCGCGTTCAGCGCGTTGCCAAAGCCGGTGTCGCCGTCGGCGAGTATGGGGATATCAATCGCGTCGCGTATCGCGGCGACCTGATCGACGACTTCCTTGAGCGAGGTCAGGCCCATGTCGGGCACGCCAAGATAGGTGTTGGCGAAGCCCGCGCCGGTGAACAAGATGGTTTCAAAACCGGCGGCTTCGATGATGCGGGCGGACAGCGCGTTGTGCGCGCCGGCCATCATGGTGGCGCGGCCGGGCGTGAATAATTCGAGCATGCGTTTATTACGGGATTCTTCCATGGCGAGGCCTCGTTGGTTTCAATAGCTGGACTGGGAATGCTGCTTTGCGGAGTGACGCGGTAGTATACGAAAAATCCCTGACCACTTTACACGTAGGATGGGTGGAGCGCAGCGCAACCCATCGCTTGGCGGCGCGCACGGTGATGATGGGTTACGCTGCGCTCCACCCATCCTGCGAACTGACAGAAAGCTACCCCATGGCCTTTACTTCCCTCGACACTTTCGGCGCTCAACAGACACTCAAGGTGGGCGCCATTGAATACCGCATCTTCAGCCTTGCCGCCGCCGAGAAAAAACTCGGTGCCGGCATCCGCCGCCTGCCCGTCACGCAGCGCGTGCTGCTGGAAAACCTGCTGCGCCACGAGGACGGCGACACGGTGACCGCCGATGACATCCGCGCGCTGGCGGCGTGGGCGGACAACCCGCATTCGGAGCGCGGCGTGTCGTTAAATCCCACGCGCGTGGTGCTGCCCGATTCGTCCGGCGTGCCGATGCTGGCCGACGTGGCGGCGATGCGCGATGCGATGGCGCGGGCGGGCGCTGATCCGCGCAAGGTGAATCCGCTGCGCAACACCGATCTGGTGATCGACCACGCGGTGATCGCGGAATTTGCGGGCACCGCCGACGCCTTCGAGAAAAATCTCGATCTTGAATTCAAGGATAACCGCGAGCGCTACGAGCTGGTGAAATGGGCGCAGCGCGAGTTTCGGAATTTCCGCGTGATTCCGCCCGGCGCGGGCATTATTCATCAGGTGAATCTGGAGTTTTTGTCGCGCCCGGTGTGGAGCGAAACTATCAACGGCCAGCGCCATGCATTCCCCGATTCGCTGGTGGCCTGCGACAGCCATACGCCGATGATTAATGCGCTGGGTGTGATGGGCTGGGGCGTGGGCGGCATCGAGGCGGCGTCCGCCATGTTGGGCCAGCCGATCTCGATGGTGATCCCGGATGTGGTGGGTTGCAAAATCATCGGGCGTTTGAAGCCCGGCGTCACCACCACCGATCTCGCGCTGACGGTAACGCAGCGCTTGCGGCAGAAAGGCGTAATCGGCAAGTGGGTGGAGTTTTACGGGCCGGGGGTGAAAACCATGCGCCTGCAGGAGCGCGCGACGCTGTCCAACATGGCCTGCGAGTACGGCGCGACCATGGCGTTTTTTCCGATTGACGAGGAAACGCTGCGGTATCTGGAATTGAGCGGACGCAAGGCGGAAGACATCGCGCTGGCCGAGGCGTACGCCAAGGCGCAGGGCTTGTGGAGCGCCGCGCCCGCCGATGCGGTGTTCAGCGATGCGCTGGAACTCGATTTGGCTTCGATCGAGCCTTCGGTGTCGGGGCCACGTCTGCCGCAGGATCGTCATGCGTTGTCGAAAGCGGCCGAGAGTTTCTTGAAGGGGTTCCCCGGCGTGAAGCCGCCGGTGGATGCGCCGCGCAGGCCACGTGCGGCGGGCGAAGTCCGCGAGGGCGACGTGGTGATCGGCGCGATCACCAGTTGCACCAATACGTCGAACCCGTCGGTGCTGGTGGCGGCGGGCTTGCTTGCGCGCAATGCCGTGCGCAAAGGGCTGAAATCAAAGCCGTGGGTGAAGACCTCGCTCTCGCCGGGTTCGCCGGTGGTGAGCGATTACCTTGATTCGTCCGGCTTGCAGGCGGCGCTCGATACGCTGGGTTTTCAGGTGGTCGGCTATGGCTGCATGACCTGCGCGGGCGGCTCGGGCTCTCTGCCGCCGCACATCAGCGAGCAGATTGAAAAGAACGATTTGACGTTGTGCTCGGTGCTGTCGGGCAATCGCAATTTCGAGGGACGCATCCACCCGGAGGTCAAGGGCGGCTATCTGGTGTCGCCGCCGCTGGTGGTGGCGTATTCCATAGCGGGCACCATCCTCACGGATATCACCCAGGATGCGCTGGGTACGGGCAGCGATGGCCAGCCGGTGTATTTGCAAGACGTGTGGCCGTCGGATGAGGAAATTGCCGATGTGGTCGAACGCAATCTCAAGCGCGAGCAGTTTTTGCAGCGTTACGGCAACTGCGAAGACGGCGGGCCGCGGTGGAAAGCCATCCAGGTGCCCGAGGGCGCGACCTTCCGCTGGGACCCGGCGAGCAACATGTTGAAAGAGCCGCCGTTTTTCACCGAGGCGTGGCTTGCCAAAAACCCGCGCGGCGATTTTCAGGGCGCGCGCATCCTTGCCTTGCTGGGCGACAGCATCACCACCGATCACATCGCGCCACTGTCCGCGATATCCAAGGGCGTGCCGGCGGCGTTGTATCTGGAATCGCTGGGCATCCCGTTCAAGGAATGGGGCACGTA
>CAMDDY010000197.1 GCA_945893125.1 Bordetella parapertussis | reverse complement strand
TGCCCGATTTGCCGACGCTGGACGAGGCGGGCGTGCCGGGTTTTGAGTTGACCGCATGGGGCGGGGTGGTGGCGCCGAAGGGCGTGGCGAAACCGATCGTGACCCAACTCAACGCGCAGATTAACCGCGCGCTCGCGTCGCCGGCGCTGAAGGAAAAGGTGGCGTTGTTCGGCTACGAAGTCGCGGGCGGCACGCCGGAATATTTTGCCGATTACGTGAGGAAGGAAGCCGCGAAATGGGCCGAGGTCATCAAGCGCGCGGGTGTGAAGGCGGATTGAGCGTGACGCCGTGAACGCGCTTACTCGTAGCGCAGGTTGATGTCCTTGATGATCCTGGCCCACTTCGCCATATCGGCTTTGCGAAACGCCGTGTATTCCTCCGGCGTTGAAGTGACGATTTCCAGTCCGTAGCTAACCAGCCGGTCGCGCGTATCGGGTGTGGTGACGATCAGCGTCATCTCGCTGTTGAGCCGGGCGATGGCGGGGCGCGGTGTGCCTGCCGGCGCGAGCACGCCGTACCAGTTCACCACCTCGAAACCGGGAAAGCCGGATTCGGCGATCGTCGGCACGTCCGGCAGTTGCGTTGAACGGCGCGTCGAGGTGACACCGAGCGCGCGCAGCTTGCCCGCCTTGACGTGCGGCAGCGCTGGTGAAATCGTCTCGATGGTCATGCTGATTTGTCCGCCCAGCACATCGATGACAGCACCCGCCGCGCCCTTGTAAAACACCGGCGTCAGGTTGATGCCGGCGGCCACGCGAAATAATTCGCCGGAAATGTGCGCCGGCGTGGCCGTGCCCGAGGCACCGATGGTGAGCGGCTTGGCTTTCGCCAGCGCCACCAGTTGCTTGATGGATTGCGCGGGCAGCGACGGATGCACCACCAGCACGTAGATGGTGTTGGCGAAGTGCGACACTTCGGCGAAATCCTTCAGACCATAGGGGGCCTTGGGGTTTAGCAGCGGCAAAATGGCGTTCGGCCCCGCTGCAGCGAGCAGCAGGGTGTGGCCGTCAGCGGGCGCGCGCGCCGCCAGTTCGGTGCCGATCATGCCGGCGGCGCCGCCGCGGTTATCGACCACCACGGGCTGCTTTAATTGATCCGCGAGCCTGGGGCCAAGGGTGCGCGCGGCGATATCCACGCCGCCGCCCGGCGGCCACGGCACGATCAGACGCAGCGGGCGCGAGGGGTAGCCTTGCGCGTGCGCGGGCAGCGCGGATGCCAGGCATGCGAACAGCGCGCACGCGGCGTGCGTTATCGAATTCGGAATCGAGACTGACCCATTACCGGACATGCGTTTCATGATGTTACCCACGCTTATTCTTCCCGCGCTGACGCGCGCCGCCGGCGGCTTACTGCGAATTCGCAAGCCCCGTTGACTTGATGACGCGCGACCACTTGGCCGATTCCACCTTGATGAAGGCGGCGAATTGATCCGCGCCGCCGGAGGGCGGTTCGGCGCCTTGTTGGGTTAAATACTCGCGGGTGTCGGGCGCCTGCAGCACGCGCGTAATTTCCTGCTGCATGCGGCCGATGATATCGGCGGGTGTGCCGGTGGGCGCGATCATGCCGCTCCAGCCGAATATCACCATGTCGCGGTAGCCGGATTCGACCATGCTCGGCACGTCGGGGAATGCCTGCGCGCGTTTTTCGCCCATGGTCGCCAGCAGCCGCAGCCGCCGGTCGCGCACATAGGGCGCGAACGCCTGCATCGGCGGCATCATCACGCCGATTTCGCCGCCCAGCAGCGCGATCAATGATGGCGTCTCGCCCTTGAACGGGACATGCAGCAGATTCGCATTGCCGCTTTGCGCGAAGAGTTCAGCGGCAAGATGCGTCATGTTGCCCGCGCCGAACGAGCCGTAGCGCATGTCGCCCGGATGTTTTTTCGCCAGCGCCATCACGTCCTTGACGTTTTTCACCGGCAGCGACGGGTTGACCACAAAGCCGAAGGTGTTGGTTGAGGTCTGGATCACCGGCACGAAATCGCGCAGCGTGTCGTAGGGCAGGTTCTTGTAGATGTACGGGTTCAACACCAGTGATCCCGGCCAGCCCATCGCCAGGGTATAACCATCCGGCTTCGATTTCGCCGCGGCCTCCAAGCCGATGATGCCGTTGGCGCCGGGGCGGTTGTCCACCACCACCTGCTGGCCCAGCGACTCGCTCAATTTGCGCGCCACGATGCGCGTCAACAGATCGACGCCGGAGCCCGCCGCCTGCGCCACGATCACGCGTATCGGGCGATTGGGGTAATCGGATGCGGGGCGCTGTTGCGCCGTGGCCGTGGCACCGCAGGTCAACAACACGGTGGCGGAGAGTAGAAGCGTGCAACGATGGAGCGGCAATGTCATGTGGCCTCCGGTGTCATGCGGTGAGATAACTTTCAAGCAGCCGGCCATAACCCGGGATGCTCGCGCGGCAGCCGATTTTTTTCAGCGCGTCCCAGATGCACACGCAGTTGTTGGTGAGCACGGGTTTGCCCAGATCGTTTTCCAGCCTTCCCGCGATGCTCATGGTGGGCCAGTTGCCGCCGGGGATGATGACCGCCTGCGCTTGCGGGCGATCGGCGCGTTGGCCGAAGGCATAGGCGGATTCGGGATCGACGCGGCCGAGTTCGGTGTTCTGCACGTAGCCCATCACTTCACTGTGTACTACCTCGAAACCATTTTCGGTCAGGAAGTTGACCATGGTGACGTTGATGGCCTCGCTCCACGGCGCGGCAATAGCGACCCGGCGGATGCCGAGTGCCGCCAACGCATGCAGATAGGCGGTTGCGGCGGTGGTTGCGGGCTTGCCGCTGGCGTCTTCCATGCGTTTGATCAGCGTGGCATCGTAGCCCTTGCCCAGCGCGACGCTGGCCGCCGCGATGCCAAGCACGATCACATCGACATCGGCGTCGGCGAGCTTGCGACTTTCGAATTCAAGTTCCTCGACCGAACGCATCACCGTTTCGGCGTCAATGCGCGACCACGACAGGCGGCCCGTGTGCAGCGACACGAAGTCCGGCAGCGCCTGCGAGAACTCCGGCTCCTGCGTGGAGTTCGACGACGGCACCAGCAGGCCATAGCGATGGGTTTTGCGTACGTAGGTCAAGGCGGTCTCCCGTGATGACGCGCATTATTTCACGGCTGGCGTTCTCGCGCGATCCGGCCGGAGATTCCGCTGATGTTGCCGGACGCGATGCGGATACGGGTGTGTAGAATACGGCTGCGTTGCGCTTGCCGGCCGTGCTAAGGCCAGCCCCCTTCGATAGAGACAATCATCGTGCGACATTCCTGCCCATTTTTGTTCATGCTCTTCATGACGCTGGCCGCGAGCACCGCCGCCGCGCAGCCCGCATTTCCCGCCAGGCCCGTGCGCCTCATCGTGGGGTCGCCCGCCGGTGGCGGCAACGACATCGTGGCGCGCATATTGGCCGCCAAACTGAGCGAGCATCTGGGGCAGCAGGTGGTGGTCGACAATCGCGGCGGCGCCAACGGCATCATCGGTATGGAAACCACGGCGCGCGCGGCGCCTGACGGGCACACCTTGTATATGGGCACTGCGGGGCACCTCAGCGTCAACGCGGTGTATTACCCGAGGCTGCCGTTCAATATGGAGCGTGATTTTGTGCCGCTGACGCAGGTGGTGTCATTGCCGTTTCTGCTGTATCTGCATCCGTCGGTGCCGGCCAAAACGCTGGGCGAATTTGTCGCGCACGCGAAGGCCAATCCCGGCAAGCTCGCCTGGTCTTCGTCAGGCGATGGCGGCTTGCCCCAGTTCGCCGGCGAAATGCTGAAGCTCGCTGCGGGCATCAACACGCGGCGCATTCCGTATAAAGGCAGCACGCCGGCGTTTAACGATCTGCTCGGCGGCCAGGTGCAATATTGCATCGAGGCGGTGCCGATCGGCTTGCAGCATCTGCGCGGCGGCCGGCTGCTGGCGCTGGGCACCACCGGCGACAAACGCTTGCCGTTCCTGCCCGACGTGCCGGCGATCAAGGAAACCTACGCCGGCTATGAGGTGCAGAACTGGTACGGCATGGTGCTGCCCGCCGGCACGCCCGCCGCGCTGGTGAATCGCTGGCACGCCGAGATCACCAAGGTGATGAACCTGCCCGACATCCGCGCGAAGCTGGACGCGCAAGCAACCTATCCGGTGGGCAGCACGCCCGCGGAGTTCGCCGTGTTCCGCAAGGCCGAAGAAGGCAAATGGGCGCGCGTGATTAAAGAGGCGAACATACGCGCGCAATAGTACGAACGCCACAATCGAATTTAGTATGCTTGCAGCGAAGGAGACTCCAATGGCTGACCAAAACAAACGCGTGATACTGGTGGTGCCCGCCAATAACACCACCATGGAAAAAGAAATCGCCGCGTATATTCCCGAGATCACGGAACTGCGGGTGGCGCGTATACCGCGGCCGCATCGGCCATTGACGGTGGCCGATTTGCCGAGCTACCGGCAAAGCACGCTGGATACCGTGGCGCCGCTGGTGAAAGACGGCGCCGATCTGGTGATCTACGGCTGCACGGCGGCGGGGTTTCTCGCGGGCGCGGGCGGCGACACGGATGCGGTGAACAAACTGTCCGATCTGGTGAAGGCGCCAGTGGTGAGCACAGCGGCCACCATGGGCACGGCCATGCGCTTGTCGGGGCTCACGCGCGTGGATATGGTATCGCCGTATGTGGATTGGAAAAACGACATCCTGATTTCGTTTCTCGCCGCCGCCGGTGTGACGGTGGCGGGCAACAGCAGTTTCAGCACGCAGAATCCCACCGAACTCGGCGCGATCACTGCCGAACAAGTGCTGAAAAAATCACTCGAGACCGCGCGTGACGACAGCGAGGGCTTGTTCATCGCCTGCGTGCAATTGCCGACCATGGATGTGATTTCGGTGCTGACGAAGCAACTCAATCGTCCGGTGTGGTCTGCGGTGCGGTCGGCGGCGTGGGCGTCGCTGAAAGCCTTGTCGCTGCCCGCCGAGCGACTGGTGCCGGCGTGTCCGCCTAACCGTCGCGCCGTGGCGGTGTGAGGCGTTCGCAATCATGCGGGTTAAATTATAAATTATTGTTTAAAAACATATACTTAGTGAGTTTCTGTGATTGATAAAAAAATACTGATGTGGGTCGCACTGGCGGTGCCCGCGTGCGTGCAGGCACAGACGCCGACGCAGGGGCCGGCCACGTATCCGCAGCGCCCGGTGCGGGTGATCGTGAATGTCAGCGCGGGTGGCGGCGTGGATATTCTGGCGCGCATCGTCGGCGCGCATCTGAGCGCCACATGGGGGCATCCGTTCGTGATCGACAACCGCACCGGCGCGGGCGGCTCCATCGGCACCGAAATCGCGGCCAAGGGCACGCTCGATGGTTATACGTTGCTGGTGAGCAGCAGCACGGTGATTACCACCGCGGCGATCCGCCCGCAGGGCTACGACCCCGTGCGTGATTTTCAGGCGGTCACAAGGCTGAACTCCAACCCCTACATCGTGTGCGTGTCGCCCTCGTTGCCGGTGAGTTCGGTCAAAGAGTTGATCGCGATGGCAAAAACCAAACCCGGCGGTCTGAGCTACGGCTCGGCGGGCACCGGCAGCATCGTGCACATGGGCTCCGCGTTGCTGGTGGCGATGGCGGGCGTGACTATGGTGCATGTGCCGTACAAGGGCGTGTCGGATGTCTATCCGGCGGTGGCGTCGGGGCAAGTCAATTGGGTGATCGGCGCGCCACTCTCCGCCATGCCGCTGGTGAGAGCAGGGCGCTTGAAAGCGATTGCGGTCACCGGCCTGACACGTTTGCGCGTGCAGCCCGACCTGCCGACCGTGCATGAAAGTGGCGTGCCCGGCTACGAAGTGATTGCATGGTTCGGCATGTTCGCGCCCGCGAAAACGCCGATGGCGCTGGTGGATAAGCTGCAAGCGGAAACCCGGCGCGCGCTGCACGCGCCCGAAGTGATTAAACGCATGGACAATGAAGGCACCGATGTTATCGGCAATTCGCCGCAGGCGTTCGCGACCGAGGTCAAGGCCGAGTTTGATAAGTGGCGTGATTTGGTGAAGAAGCTGGGGTTGGGCGTGCAGGGGTGAGGTGATGACGGAGTGTTATCGCTGTAAAAAACGAGTCGGAGCGCATGAAGAATATCCAAGTTATTGACGGTGCAGAAAACGCGGTCTATGACGTCTTTGGTGCGACCGACGAAGAGTTTTCCCGGATATTTCCAGAGGGCCAGGACATCGCGTTCATCGACGAAGTTATGGCGCGCGGGCCGAAAGATAATCTCGATGAGATGTTCACCCGAATATGGGAGCGCCGAGTTCCAAAGCGTGAAGCGATGGGAATACATGGCATTTTGTTTTACGAACTAGACCACAAGAAGCAGTATTACCCAACACGCAAAGACGAAGATGCGGCCAATCCCGATGGCTCGCGGCTCCGATAGAACTTGTAGGGCGCATTAACCAAAGGGCAATGCGCCGAACGTGATCTGCCGTGCGTGACATGCGGCGCAATGCGCTGCGCTTATTGACGCCCTACGTCCTGCGGTATCATCACGCCTCACCTCAAGGAAGAACCATGGCCATTTATCTCAAGCAACGCCTAGCCCAGGATGTCACCGACGCCCTCGATCAAAAAGTGCGGCACACGGTCGAATCGATACTCGATGATGTGAAAAAACGCGGCGATGCCGCAGTGCGCGAGCTATCGGAAAAATTCGACAAGTGGTCGCCGACTAGCTTCAAGCTGTCGCAGGCCGACATCGACGCGATCATGAAACAAGTGCCGGAGAGCACGATTGACGACATCAAATTCGCGCAGGCGCAGATCCGCAAGTTTGCCGAGCATCAGCGCGCGTCAATGAAGGACATTGAAGTCGAAACCCTGCCGGGCGTGAAGCTGGGCCACAAGAATATCCCGGTCGATAGCGTGGGCTGCTATGTGCCCGGCGGGCGTTACCCGATGGTGGCTTCCGCGCACATGAGCATCGTCACCGCGCGCGCGGCTGGCGTGCGCCGCGTGATCGCTTGCACGCCGCCGAATCAGGGCGCGCCGCACGCCGAGACCATCGCCGCGATGGTGCTGGCGGGCGCGGATGATATTTATGTGATGGGCGGCGTGCAGGCGATTGCCGCCATGGGCATCGGTACGCAGAGTATCGCGCCGGTGGACATGCTGGTGGGGCCGGGCAATGCGTATGTGGCCGAGGCCAAGCGCCAGTTGTTCGGGCGCGTGGGCATCGACTTGCTCGCCGGGCCGACGGAGATACTGGTGATCGCCGACGACAGCGCCGACGTGGAAATGATCGCCACCGATCTGCTGGGTCAGGCCGAGCACGGCCCCACCAGCCCGGCGATTTGCATCACCACCTCGCGGAAGATCGCCGAGGCGCTGCCCGCCGAGATCGAACGTCAGTTAAAAGTGCTGCCCACCGCCGACGTGGCCAGCGTGGCGTGGCGCGACTACGGCGAAATCATACTGGTCGATTCCATCGATGAAGCGGTGAAAGAGGCCGATCTGCAAGCCGCCGAACACGTGGAAGTGCTCACGCGCGAGCCGCGTTACTTTCTGGAGAAAATGAAAAACTATGGCGCGCTGTTTCTCGGGCCGCAAACCAATGTGTCGTACGGCGACAAGGTGATCGGCACCAACCACACGCTGCCGACCATGGGCGCTGCGCGTTACACCGGCGGGTTGTGGGTGGGCAAGTTTTTGAAGACCTGCACCTATCAGGAGATCACCGACGCGGCGAGCGTGGTGGTGGGCGAGTATTGCTCGCGGCTGTGCGCGATTGAGCGTTTTTGGGGGCACAAGGAGCAGGCGGATTTGCGGCTGCGCAAGTATGGCGGGCAGAATGTGGGGTTGGGAAGGTAGGATGATGGTATGTAGGATGCCGGTGAGCGCAGCGAACCGCATTGGTGGCAGGCGGCGCTCGCGAGCGTTGGGGTTCGCTCCGCTCACCGCCAACCTACGAAAACCGGAGCGAGGCGTGTTCGAGTGACTATTCCCGGTGACGTAACTCCAAAATTCCGCCTCGACGGCAAGACAGCTTTAGTCACCGGCGCAGGCCGCGGCATAGGCCGTAGCGCGGCCATCGCACTCGCTTACGCAGGCGCGGAAGTGTGGCTCGTCTCACGCACGCAAAGCGATCTGGACGCGGCAGTCGCGGAAATAAAAGCAGGCGGCGGTCGCGCGCATGCGCTGGTGTGTGATGTGACGGACGCGGCGGCGGTTAACCGCGCCATCGCTTCGCTGCCGTCACTCGATGTGCTGGTGAACAACGCGGGGATGAATATTCCGCAGCCGTTTGTGGATGTGAGCGAGGCCAATCTCGACAAGGTGCTGGATCTGAACATCCGTGCGATGTTCATCACCGCGCAGGCGGCGGTGAAAAAAATGCTTGAATTGCCTGACCGTAAATCACGCGGTGCGAGCATCATCAACATCACCTCGCAGATGGGCCACGTGGGCGCGCCGACGCGCACGGTCTACTGCCTGACCAAACACGCGATAGAGGGCTTTACCAAAGCGCTGGCAGTGGAGCTTGCGCCGAACAACATACGGGTGAATTCCATCGCGCCGACGTTTCTCGAAACGCCGATGACAGCGCCGATGTTCGCCAAGCCGGAATTCGCGAAGTGGGTGATGGACCGCATACCGCTCGGGCGGCTGGGTCAACTCGATGAAGTGGCGGCGGCGGTGGTGTTCGTGGCCAGCGATGCCGCGTCGCTGATGACCGGAACCAGCCTCGTCATCGACGGCGGCTGGAAGGCGCAGTAGTTCGCAGTCGTAAGGTTCGACTAGCGGCGGAAAAAGGAGGGCTTGTTCGAGCGCACCGGTGTGGCGCGTTCGTCTTTGTGACGGAAGCTGATGCGGCCCTTGCTCATGTCGTAGGGCGACATTTCGAGCGTGACTTTATCGCCGGCGAGTATGCGGATGCGGTGCTTGCGGATTTTGCCCGATGCGTACGCGGTGACTTCATGGCCATTGAC
>CAMDDY010000196.1 GCA_945893125.1 Bordetella parapertussis | reverse complement strand
TCCGCCTTGTCGGCGCCGGACTGGCTGACGATGAGTTGTTCGGGTGCCCCGCGATGTTGTTGGTAGGCTTGCACCAGATGCACGCCGTCGAGCAGAGAGAGTCCCGCGAGCCTGCGCTCGCGCGAGGACTCGACCAGCTTTAGCAGGGCTTTGAATTGTGCGTTATCCGCCGATGTGATGTGCTTCACGTCACTTTCCATCCAGCGCGCAGGTTCTAAACCCCCCCAGCACGTCGCGCCGGTCCGGCATGTAAAAATTGCGCCAGGTGTTCCTCAATAAACTTGCACGGGTTGCATAACAGCCGCCGCGCAACACTTTGTGATTGCCGAACCACGGCTCGGAGTATTCTTTATACGGGTCACGCACGAAGCCGGGGTACGGCGTAAACCAATCCGCTGTCCACTCCCACACATTGCCGAACAGTTGGCGCACGCCCCACGCGCTGTCGCCGGCGGGAAATGCGGCGACATCCACGGTATCCGGCGCGACGCCAAAAAGATTGGCGTGCGCCTCGGTGGGTGATGCGTCGCCCCACGGATAGCGCCGCTTGTGCATGGCATTGCCCGGCGCAGTGGCGGCGGCGAATTCCCATTCCGCCTCGCTCGGCAAGCGGCGCTTGGCCCAGTTACAGTAGGCTTCGGCTTCGTACCAGTTGACGTGCAGCACGGCGGCATTGGGAGCAAGCGCTATCGTTTGATCGAAACGCCGCACGTGCCAGTGTGCGCCCTGCTTCACCCAATAGACCGGCATCGTCGCGCCGGCCTCGGTGCGCCAATGCCAGCCGGCGTCGCGCCATAGTTCACGCCGTGTGTAACCGGCGTCGTCGACGAATGCGGCAAATTCGGCATTGCTCACGGCGCTGCGCGCCATGCGATACGGTTGCACAATGACTTCGTGCGCCCATTTTTCGTTGTCGAAAACGAAGCCACCGGTTGCGCTAGCGCCGAGCAGGAATCGACCGCCGCTGATGGCGGCATCCCCGGAGGGTAGCGTATCCGTAACCAGTTGTTTTTGTTGTATTGTTTTTGCTTCATAGCTTAGCGTTTGGCAAGTGTAGTGAAACGCTTCGTTGTGCATTTCTTCGTGGAACACAGCAAGCTGCGCGAAGTAGCGCAAATGTTCCGTCGCGCCTTCGCGTTCGATGCGCGCGAGCACGGCATCGTATACCTCGCGCAAATACACCAGCGTTTGATCGACGGTGAGCAACGGCAATTGCCAGCGAGCAGCATGCGGCACGATCGCGGAGTTGTACAGGGCATCCGAATTTTGCAGCATCGATGGCCCCAGCGATCCATCGGACCGATTACGCAGACACCAATGTTCCTGAAACCAGGCGAGATGCCCCAGCTCCCATAGCGGCGGATTGACGATGCTCAACTCGGGTCCCAGCCATTGATCGGGCTTCAGTTGCGCGGCGAACGCCAGCGTGCGCGTGCGCGCGGCGTGCAACCTGTCGCGCAGCGTCGCTGCATCGGGCTGATTTTTCGCGGATGTCATGGGCAACATTTGTTATAGTTGCACGAGTGTATCGCTGATTACCGCCAATGAAAATCGTTCTGATTACGCCCGCCGCGCCCGGCTCCCGTCACGGCAATCGCGGCACCGCCACGCGCTGGGCCGCCATGCTGCGCGAACTTGGCCACAAAGTCACGGTGCAGGTGGATTGGGATGGTTCCCCCACGGATGTGATGCTGGCCCTTCATGCCCGCCGCAGTCATGCGTCGATGCACAACTATGTGATGTGTTACCCCGACCAGCCGCTGATTCTCGCACTCACCGGCACCGACCTGTATCGCGACATACGCACCGATGAAGAAGCACAGAATTCATTGCAGCTCGCGACGCACATGATTGTGCTGCAGGAGATGGGCCTCAAGGAACTCACGCCCGCGCTACGCCACAAGACCAGCGTGGTGGTTCAATCAGCGCAGGTGGTCAAGCGTCCGCCGCCGCTGACATCGTGCTTTGAAGTCGTGGTCAGCGGCCATTTGCGCGACGAAAAAGACCCGTTTCGCACGGCGGCGGCACTCGCATATCTGCCCGCCGAAAGCCCCATTCGCGTGACGCACATCGGCGGCGCAATGGCGCCCACGATGGCGCAGAAGGCGCGCGCGTGGATGAAGCGCGAGCCACGTTACCGCTGGCTCGGCGAAGTGCCGCACGGCAAGGCGCTGCGTTTGCTCGCGCGCAGCCGCCTGATGGTGATTAGCTCGCGCATGGAAGGCGGCGCCAATGTGGTGAGCGAGGCACTGGCGAACCAGGTACCGGTGATCGCCTCGCATGTGTCCGGCAACATCGGCATGCTGGGACGCGACTACGCCGGCTACTACCCGCTGGAAGACGAACGCGCGTTGGCGCGGTTGCTGTCGCGTGCGGAAACCGATCGCGCTTACTACCGAAAACTCGTGACGCAATGCGGCGCACGCAGGCCGCTGGTGACGCACGCCAGCGAGCGCAACGCCTTGAAACGCGCATTGGCGCGCGCCTTGGGAAAATAACTGTAACTATTTGTTTTTAAATAATATTTCCATTATCGGTGCGTAGCTTCGGCGATGTATTGGCGTCGCGCCGTGTTCCGCCAGCGCCGCCATATGCACGGCAGTGCCATAGCCCTTGTGCAAGTCAAACCGGTAGCGCGGGAATTGTTCGTGCAACCGGTGCATCTCGCGATCACGCGCGACTTTGGCGAGTATCGACGCCGCAGAAATAGCAGCCTCTTTCGAATCGCCTTTGACGATGGCGCGCGCCGCCATGCTCACTTGCGGACAGTAGAGCCCGTCAACCAGAATTTCATGCGGTGGCGTTGCGAGACTTTCCACCGCGCGCCGCATGGCCAGCAAACTCGCCTGCAAAATATTGATCTCGTCGATTTCTTCGACGCTGGCGCTGGCGATGGCCCACGACAAGGCGTCTCGCTGAATCACATCGAATAACACATCACGGCGTTTGGCCGTGAGCTTCTTGGAGTCGGCAAGACCATCGATGCGCACACTCGGCGACAGTATCACGGCGGCGGCATACACCGGGCCGGCCAGCGGCCCTCTGCCCGCCTCGTCCACGCCGGCGATAAGTTTTATTTTTTTCACACGCGGTTCTCCAGATACGGCATCACGGCATCCGCCGCTTTCTGTGACGTGTTCTGCCGCAAATCGGCAGTCATGCTCGCAAAGCGCCGGCGTATAGCTTCCCGGCGTGGCGCGTTCTGCAACAAGTCGAGTACCGCCTGCGCCAGATTTTCCGGCGTGGCGGCATCCTGCAAAAATTCAGGCACGACAAACTCGCCGGCAAGAATATTGGGCAGTCCGACATAGGGCTGATAGCGGCGCGGGTTCATCATCCACCAGCTCACGCGCGGCATGCGATAGGTGATGACCATCGGGCGTTGCAGCAGCGCGGTTTCCAGCGTGGCCGTGCCTGAGGCAACCAACACCACGTCCGCCGCGACGATGGCGTCGTGGGAATGCCCATCCAGCACCAGGAGTTCCATGCCGCCCGCGCGCGTCACGGCATTTTGGAACAACACGCGCGTGTCTGCATTGACCAGGGGCGCCACGAATTTAACGCCGGGCATTGCCGCGGCAATACGGCGTGCCGTGGCCACGAATAAATCGGCCATGTTTTGCAGCTCACTCACACGGCTGCCGGGCAGCAAGGCAACCACGAAACCCTCCAGCGGCATATCCAATCGCGCGCGGATATCGGCCTGCGGCGGATAGGCATGCAGCATGTCCGCCAACGGATGGCCGACGTAACTGACAGGAATACCCGCTTTATTGTAGAGATCATTTTCAAACGGAAACAGTGTAAGCACGCGATCCACCGCCTGTTTGATCTTGTGTATCCGCTCGCCGCGCCAAGCCCAGATCGACGGGCTGACATAGTGAATGGTGCGGATTCCCGCTTGCTTGAGCGCCAGTTCCAGATCGAGATTGAAGTCGGGCGCGTCGATGCCTATAAAAACCGCGGGTGGCTGCGCCAGAAAATGCTGCTTCAGACGCCGCCGGATGGAGATGATCTCGAGGTAATGTTTCAATACTTCGACATAGCCGCGAACCGCCAGTTTTTCCATCGGATACAGCACGGTGACGCCTGCGGCAATCATGCGTGGGCCCGCAATGCCGGAAAATTGCAGATCAGGGCGGCGTGCTTTGAGTGCGGCAACCAGATGCGCGCCGAGTAAATCACCGGACGCTTCGCCCGCCACTAAGCCGATAACCGGCGCGCCCACCATGGTGTCTACCGAATGATGCCGCGGCCCGCCACCGCCAGGAAATCCAGCAGCGGCTGAAGCTCGGGACAGTCGCGCAGTTGTTCCGCGAGATGGGTTTTAGCCTGCTCCAGCGTATCACCGGCCTTATACAGCGTTTTGTAGGCGCGCTTGATCGCGGCAATAGCCGTGGTGCTGTAACCACGGCGCTTCAATCCCTCGGAATTGATGCCGAACGGGCGCGCCGGACTGCCCGAAGCCGTCACGAACGGCGGAATGTCCTGCAGTGCAATCGTACCCATGGCCGTAATGCTGTGCGCGCCGATACGCACAAATTGATGCACCACGGTAAAGCCACCGAGTATGGCGTGGTCGCCTACTTTCACATGGCCGGCAAGTTGCGCGTTATTGGCGAAAATAGTCTCATTGCCGATCTGGCAGTCATGCGCCAGGTGAACATAGGCCATGATCCAGTTGTTATTGCCCACGCGCGTCGCGCCCGCGTCCTGTGCCGTACCGCGGTTAAACGTGCAAAACTCGCGAATGGTGTTGTTGTCGCCGATCTCCAGCCGCGTCGGCTCTCCGGCGTATTTTTTGTCTTGCGGGATTTCACCCAGCGACGTGAACTGAAAAATCCGATTATTCGCTCCAATGCGCGTATGACCGGTAATGACCGCATGCGGGCCGACCCGCGACCCGGCGCCAATTTCGACTTGCGGCCCTATGATGCTGTAGGCACCGACCTCGACGTCATCGGCAAGCCGCGCGTCACGATCGACCAGCGCAGTGGGATGTATGCATGTGCTCAAAGGGTTGTCCGCGTTGAGATTTGCGTTACTTTTCAATGTCACGGACGGCGCACAGCAACTCGGCCTCGGCAGTCAGAATATCATCGACATGCGCCTGCGCCTTGAATTTCCACACGCCGCGCATGTGCCGCTCCAGCGTCACGCGCAGAATAAGCGCGTCACCCGCCGTCACCGGCTTCTTGAAACGCGCATTGTCGATGCCGACAAAATAATAGACCGATTTATCGTCGGATTTTGCATTCATTGTGACAAACGACAGCAGCGCGGCGGCCTGCGCCATGGCCTCGATGATGAGCACACCTGGCATCACGGGATGATGCGGAAAATGACCGTTGAAAAAAGGCTCGTTGATCGACACGTTTTTGAGCGCGCGTATTTCCTTACCCGCCTCGTACGACAGCACCCTGTCGATCAGCAGGAAGGGGTAGCGGTGCGGCAGATATTCGAGCACCTTGTGGATGTTCATGCTGTTCAAGGTATTTTCCTTTCCATCTCGGCAAGACGTTTTTCCAACTGCTTTACCGTTTTAACCAGTTCATCCAGGTGCCGAATTTGCGCGGCGTTACGGCGCCAGGTGCGATTGGCCTCGAATGGGTATCCGCCACTGTAGGTGCCGGCTTCGTTAATCGACTTGGTGATCAGCGTCTTGGCTGAGATTTCCACGTCATCGGCAATGGCAAGATGCCCGGCAATCCCTACGGCGCCGGCGATACGACAGCGCCGTCCGATACGCACACTGCCTGCAATGCCGGTGCAAGCCGCTATCGCGGTATGCGCGCCCACATGCACGTTATGCGCGATCTGGATCAGGTTGTCGAGTTTCACACCATCCTCGATAAGCGTATCGTCTATGGCGCCACGATCAATGGTGGTATTCGCGCCGATCTCAACGTCATCACCGATCACGACACGTCCGACCTGGGGCACTTTAACCCAGATGCCATTGTCGGCGGCGATACCAAAGCCGTCCGCGCCGATCACAACGCCTGCGTGAATGATGCCCCGCGCGCCGATCCGGCAATCATGATAAATCGTTACATTCGGGAATAGCCGTGTGGCATTTCCCAAAACAGAATTGTCACCCACATAACCATTGGCGCCGACGACCACATCGTCGTCGAGGCGTGCATTCTCGCCCAGCACCGCATTGGGGCCAATGCTCACCCTCGCCCCCAACACGACCGAAGCGGGCACCACGGCGCTCGGATGCACCCCAATCGCGAAAGACTCCATTGGATTAAGCAGTGCGGACACTCGCGCAAAGTAAGCATAGGGGTTACTACATACAATGCGCGGTAACGCTGTCGCATCCTTGTGTGCGGCAGCCAGAATCACCGCGCTTGCCTTAGTCCGGGGCAATTGGTGCAGGAATCGCTCGTTTGTCACAAACGTAATAGCGCCGGCAGACGCGTTTTCGAGCGTACCCACCCGGCTTACCTTCACATCGGGGTCGCCCGCAATCTCTCCACCGAGCGTGCGACTCAAATCCTCAAGACTATATTCGCGGCGGCTGGTCATGGCGCGCAGAGACAAAGGCTGTAGAGGTGCGGCACCGCGCCGCAGACTATTTGCCGTCGGCCAAGGCCTTCAGCACGCGTTCTGTGATGTCAACGCGCGGACTGCGGTACACCGCTTCCTGAATGATGAGATCGTATTTTTCAGACTCGGCAATTTGCCGGATGATTTTGTTCGCGCGTTCCAGCAATCCCGCCATCTCCTGATTGCGCCTTAAATTCAGATCTTCGGTGTACTCGCGCTGCTTGCGCTGTAATTCGACGATCTGGCGGGATAAATCCTGCTCGCGCTTGCGGCGATCCGCTTCACTCAAGGTCAGGCCGTCCTTCTCCAACTGCCCCTGCGCCGCCTTCACTTGACCTTCGGCGCGTTGCAGTTCCTGCATACGCGGCTGAAATTCCTTCTCCAGGCGCTTGCTCGCCTGATCGGCAGGCGCCGATTCACGGTTTACCCGTTCTGCGTCAATGAAGCCAATCTTCATATCGGCTGCATGCGATGCGACCGAAAAAAATCCGGCCATCACCACTGCAAGAGTGCAAAACCTGCTGCGACAACCCATGACAATCATCCTTTAACCATATGCTAAAACGCACCACCGAAGGTAAACTGGAATGCCTGTTTTCGGTCATCAATTTTATTTGTCAGGGGTACCGCCACGCTGACTTTTAACGGACCAAATGGGGACACCCACAGCACGGACATTCCAGTCGAATAACGAAGTTCACCAAAATCGAATTTATTGTCCGTCACCATGCCGGCATCGAAAAATGCACTCAATCGTACCGAGCGATCATTGGTCAATCCAGGGAAGGGAAACAGAAATTCAGCATTGCCCAGCAGTTTACGATTGCCGCCGCGCGGATCACCATTCGTATCCCTGGGCGCCACCGTATTCAATTTGTAGCCCCTTACGGAACTGACACCGCCCGCAAAGAAATTTTTGAAGAATGGCATTGGTTTTCCACCGTAACCGTCTCCATACCCCAATTCACCGTTTACCATGAAGGTGTAATCCCGCGATAGCGGGAAGTAGCGTTGGTATTGGTAAGATGCCCGGTAATAACGCAAAGTTCCGCCCGGCAGGCCGGCTTCGGCGGACGCCCGGTGCAGAGCCCCCTCGGTCGGATAGATCAAGGAATCCTTGGCATCGCGTGCCCAACCGATATTGCCGGTAAAAGCACGGTTGTTCGCGCCAAAGGTCGTGACGTAATCGCTATAGAAAAGAGGACTGGTGGGAAACGTTGTAATGCTGGTGTCCTCAAATCCGACGCCGTAAATAATAGTGTCTATTTCGCTAATCGGCACACCAAAACGCACACCCAGGCCGGTGGTCTTGGTTTCGTACTGTCCCAAGCCGTTACTGGCCGCGTCAATCTTGCGATGATAAAGATCGTACCCCAGACTCACTCCGTCCACCGTGAAATACGGATCGGTGAAGGACAGCGAATACAAAGTATTGACCTTGCCGGAATTAATGCCCGCAGTAACATGCTTGCCCGATCCGAAAATATTGTTTTGCGTCACTGAAGTCGATACTACGACGCCCGTCCCACTACCGAAGCCAGCACCCAGCAAAATGCTGCCGGTCGGCTTTTCAACAACGCTTACATTGACATCCACTTGATCCGTGGTGCCTTGCACGGCCGGCGTTTCAACAGCGACCTCATTAAAATAGCCCAGCCGGTCAATGCGCTGTCTCGACAGGGTAATTTTATCCACGGCATACCAGCCGCCTTCAACCTGCCGCATTTCCCGGCGTATGACCTCATCCCGGGTGCGCGTATTGCCGGCGACGTTAATGCGGCGTACATACACGCGCCGGCCCGGATCGATGAAAAACGTGAACGCCGCTTCTTTTTTCTCTTTGTTAAGCTCCGGCGCGGCATTGACGTTGGCAAAGGCATAACCATCGTTACCCAGCCTGTCGTTTATCTTCTTGGTGGATTCCGTAAGCTTGACCCGGGAGAAAATTTCTCCCGGTTTGATGGATATCAGCTTGCGAACTTCTTCTTCTGGAATCAATAACTGTCCGCCCACTTTGACATCCGAGACGGTATATTTTTCACCCTCGGTGATGCCGATCGTAATGTAAATATCTTTCTTGTCCGGTGTTATTGATACCTGCGTGGAATCGACGTTGAATTCAAGGTAGCCGCGATCCTGGTAGTAGGAGCGCAAGGTTTCCAGATCCGCCGAAAGCTTCTGGCGGGAGTATTGATCCTGCTTGCTGAACCAAGTCATCATCCCCGGTTCGCGGAGTGTGAAAAGCCCGGTCAATTGCTTTTCGGTGAACGCCTTGGCGCCGATAATCGAAATCTGGCGAATTTTGGATGATTCGCCTTCGACCACGCCGAAATTGATAGACACCCGGTTGCGTTCCAACGGGGTAATGGTCGTGCTGACTTCTGCCGCGTATTTGCCGCGCGACAGATACTGCCGCTTTAGTTCCTGCTCCGCGCGATCTACCGCGCTCTTGTCAAAAATTC
>CAMDDY010000195.1 GCA_945893125.1 Bordetella parapertussis | reverse complement strand
CACAATGCAGGGCGCGCAGACCTTCTGCACCATCCGCTCCTATCTCGATACCATGCACAAACAGGGTCATAATATGTTCGAGGTGCTGCGCCAGACTTTCATAGGGCGTCCACCTTCGCCTGATTCAGGCTGAATAGAGACCATTATTTTACTCAACCCGCAATTCGGCATCACGCACTACCTGAGCCCATTTTTTGATTTCCGTTTTGACGAACGCGCCGAACTGCGCGGGCGTGTTTCCCACGCCTTCCGCGCCCATGCCCGACAAACGTTCCTTGATGTCCGTCGCCGCCAGCGCTTTCACGGTTTCGGTGTGCAGCCGCGACACGATCGCATTCGGCGTACCGGCGGGCAGGAACATTCCGTTCCAGCCGACGATTTCATAACCCTTCAAACCCGCTTCGTCGAGCGTGGGCACATCAGGCACCAGTGGCGAACGTTTCAGCCCGCTCAACGCCAGCACGCGCAGCCTGCCGGATTTAACAAAGGGCAGCGTGCTCGGAATATTTTCCAGCATCAGTTGCAACTGTCCGCCCACCAGATCGGCGAGTGCCGGCCCGCCGCCTTTGTACGGCACGTGTGTCATCTGCAAACCGGCCATAGCCTTCAACATCTCGCCCGCCAGATGCGGCGTAGTGCCGGGGCCGCCGGAACCGAAATTGAGTTTGCCGGGATTCGCTTTCGCGTGCGCGATAAAATCCTTTAGCGATTTCACCGGCAGCGACGGATGCACCACCAGGATCAGCGGCGCCGAGGCCACCAGACTCACGGGCAGGAGATCCTTCTCCGTGTCGTACGGCAGCTTTTTAAACAGGCTGGGGTTCACCGCCAGCGTCAGGCTCATCATCAGCAACGTGTAGCCGTCAGGCGCCGCCTTGGCTGCGAGGTCAGTGCCGATAATGCCGCTGGCGCCGCCGCGATTGTCGATGATGACGGTTTGCCCCACGCTCTCGCCGATTTTTTGCCCGATGATGCGCGCCATGATGTCGTTTGATCCGCCCGGTGCGAACGGCACGATGAGGCGTATCGGTTTGTTGGGATAACTCGACTGCGCAAGCGCGTCGGCATTGACGCACGCGAATAACACCGCTGACCACAACAAACGACGCGACACGGAAATCATGGGATTCCTCGCAAGGGGGGACATGTTGTGCAGGCATTCTATCGCTAAGCGGGTAGTATTACAGGGCGCGCGAAACGTAATTTATTTTGCCCAAGCCATGCCAGACGGAGGAAACCCCAGTGTCCGACCGCACCACGCCCCAGTACCTGACCGCGCTCGCGGAATTTGCCGCGAACACGCAGCTTAATGATATCAGCGCAGCCGCGCGCGAACGCGCCCGCTGGGTGATTGCCGATTCCATTCCGGTAATCGCCGCCGGCATGCAGCAGCCGGAGATGCAGAAATTTGTCGCCATGCACCTTGCGGGCGCCGCACCGGGCCATGCCTGCGTGATCGGTGCGGGCAAACGCGCGCGCGCGATTGATGCGGCGCTGCTCAACGGCACGGCGGGCACGTGGTTGGAACTTGACGAAGGCAATCTGTTTGCGAAAGGGCATCCGGGCATACAGGTGGTACCGGCGGCAGTGGCGCTGGCGCAGGAATCCGGATGCAGCGGCGCCGACGTATTGCGGGCGGTTGCGCTGGGTTACGAATTGTCGGCGCGCATCAGCCGCGCGGCGCAGATGCGGCTGATCTTTCATCCGCATGGCACCTACGGCGTTATCGGCGCGGCGATTGCGGCGGGGGTGTTAAAGCGCTTTAACGCCGCGCAAATGCTCGAACTCATCCGTTGCGCGGCGACCATGGGCATGGCAAGCAGCCGCCAGACGCTGCTCGACGGCGCGACGGTGCGCAATATTTTCACCGGCCATTCGGCACACATGGGTCTCACTGCGGCGCGGCTGGTCGAGTGCGGCTTCACCGGCGAGATCGACAGCGTGGCCACGGTGTATGGGCGCGGCATTTACTCGGACACCTTCGATCCGGCGCTGGCGGTCGCGGGGCTGGGTTCCGAGTGGCTGATCGCAAAAAGTTATTTCAAACTGCACCCCATCGGGCGCTACGCGCACTCCGCCATCGATGCGCTGGAAGACCTGCTCGCCAAAGTGCCCGGCGGAAAACTGACGGTGGCTGAGATCGAACGCATTGAAGTCAAGGCCTACATGCTGGCGGCGAGCCTTGCCGGCAAAAATATCGTGTCGAGTTTTGGCGCGCGCTTTTCCGTGCCGTTCGCGCTGGCGAGCATTCTGTACCATGGCCGCTCGGGACTGAAGAGTTTCGATGACGCCGCAGTCGCCAATCCGGCGGTGCAGGCGCTGGTGCAGCGCGTGTTTGTGCGCGAGGAGCCGGCCTACACCGCGCGTTATCCCGCAGAGCAGCCCGTCACCGTGCGCATCGTGATGAAAAACGGCGCCGCTTACGAGGGAAATTGCACCGTCACCAAAGGTGAGCCGGAAAATCCCCATACACCCGCAGACCTGACCGGCAAATTTTTCGAACTGGGCGAACCTATCTGGGGCAAGCCAGTGACGCAACTATTGTTTGAGCGGCTGATGAAGCTCGAAGACATCGGCGATTTTCGCGCGTTGGCAGGTGAGATGGTGTTGTGAGGGGGTGAGGCGGTATGATTTGCGCGGTTATTGTGAGACTCAACCAAGGGTGAATATTATGAAGGTATTTTGTTTTGGCGCGGCCATGGCCGTGCTCGTGTGCGCCGTCATTGCTGCGCCCAACGCCGCTGCACAAAAATTCCCCGAAAAAACCGTGCGCATCGTGGTGCCCTTCACGCCGGGCGGCGGCACCGACGTGTTCGCGCGCATCCTCGCGCAGCGTTTGTCCGAGGTGTATAGCCAGCAATTCATCGTCGATAACCGTCCGGGCGCGGGTTCGACCATCGGCACGGAGTTCGTCGCGCGCGCCTCGACGGACGGTTACACGCTGCTGATGACGTCCGCCTCGTTTGCATTCACGCCGGGTTTGTATCCGAAGCTGCGGTACGACTCGCTGAAGGATTTCACCGCCGTGTCGCAGGTGGTGCGCGTGCCGTTTGTGATTACCGTGCTGCCGACGCTGCCGGTAAAGGACGTGCAGGATTTGGTGCGCCTCGCGCGCTCACAGCCGGGGCATGTGCTCTACGCCTCGGCGGGGCCGGGCAGCGCCATGCATCTGGCGGGCGCGCTGTTTGCGGCGGTGACTAAAACGCAATTGGGCCACGTGCCGTACAAAGGCGGTCCGCAAACCGCGACGGCGGTGATGAGCGGCGAGGCGACGGTGGCGTTCAACACGCCGGAAACCATCATGGGCCTGTTGCGCGCCAAGCGCCTGCGCGCGCTGGCGGTATCCACGCGCGAACGCTCGGCGGCGTTGCCCGATGTGCCGACCGCGATGGAGGCCGGCATCAAGGATTACGAAGCCGTCGGCTGGTTCGGCATGCTGGCGCCGGCCAACACGCCTGCGGCAATCGTTGAACAGGTCAGCGGTGAAATCGGCAAGGCGATGGCGATGCCCGCGATACGCGAACGCGCGGTGCAGGATGGTGCTACGCCGGTGGGCAACACGCCGGCGCAGTTCGATAGATTCGTGCGCGACGAAATCGCCAAGTGGACGCGCATCATTCGCGATGCGGGGATTAAACTGGAATAGCGCGCCGAGAATTCAGTGAGGTAAACCCCCGGCTCTGCCGGGGGACTCCGCAAGGTTTTACCTATACGTCGGTCGACGTGGAACTTCGAAGCTTTGCCGCAAGATAGAAGCAATCACGAGATGATGGTATATCGGAATGTGAGTCAAACAAAATTCGGACTGAAGATATCACGTGGTGTGTTCGGAAAAGGCGTAAGCATAAGGTAATCGAGGACGCTCGCAAAAAAACCGCAAAGGTATTTTGCTACCAAGAAGACGATGATGAGAATGCGACTAGAGTAGTTAGTGCCGCCATTCGAAATATATTGTAAGTATCTGTTTTTAAATGATAAAATTAAAATACCTCTATGAATAAAAACTCCAGCACACCGCTTATTGGATTCATCGGGCTAGGCAAAATGGGAGGCCCGATTGCGGCAAGGCTCATTCAGAGCAGTCAATCCGTCACTGTGTTTGATATCGACAAGCGGGCGATGAAGCGAGCGCTCAAGCTTGGTGCGCACTCTGCCACCTCGCCTAAGGATGTAGCTGACAAGGCGCAGATTGTTTTTTTCAGCCTGCCCTATCTCGACACGGTACGCGAAGTCGCGGTGGGCGCTGACGGTGTGTGTCATGGCAAAGCAGTGGAAATTGTCGTGGACTGCTCCACCACGGGCCCGCAATTCGCGAGCGAAATCGCCGCCACGCTTGCAAAACACAAGATCACGATGCTGGATGCGCCCGTGAGCGGCGGTGTGAAGCGCGCGGCTGACGGAGACCTTACGCTCATCTTGTCGGGCGATCGCAAGGCGTTTGAGCGGGTAAAACCGGTATTCAACGTCTGCGGCGCCATACACTACATGGGCGAAAAATCCGGCCAGGCGCAGATGATGAAGCTTGTAAACAATCTGCTTTCGCAAATTTCAACGGCCGCCACCTACGAGGCTTTCGTACTGGGCGCCAAAGCGGGCCTGGACGCCGACGCGATGGCAGCTGTTATCAACAGCAGCACGGGCATGAATAATTGCACGCTCCATAAAATCCCCCGCTCCGTGTTGCCCCGCACCTTTGACTATGGCAGCAGCATGGAGACCACGTACAAGGACATCCAGCTCTGCATGCAGGAGGCGGATCGATTGGGGGTGACCATGCTTCTGGGGAATATGGCGCGGCAGATGTGGGCTTATGGCGTGAACCATGGCGGCGGCAAGAATGACTCTTCGTCGCTGATCACCTACCTTGAGGCATGGGCTGGGGTGAAGGTCGTTGGCAAGGCCGGCAAGGGGCGTGCGTAACCGTGGGTCAGCAGCAACAGCCTGCAGTGACACTGCCATGAGCACGGGGCATAGGGTGGGATTGGCGGGATTTGCGATGTTTGCAGCGGGCGGGATTTGCCATGCGCAATATCCCGAACGCCCGGTACGCGTTATCGTGCCGTTCGCCCCAGGGGGTGGAACCGACATCACCGTACGATTGCTTGCCGCAAAGCTGACTGACGCGATGGGCCAGTCATACGTTGTCGACAATCGTCCGGGCGCGGGCAGCATGATCGGCACCGAGATCGCCGCGCGCGCGACAGCGGATGGTTACACCCTGCTCGGTGTGTCACCTGAATTCACGGTCAATCCAAGCCTGCAACCCAAGGTGCCCTTTGACGCACTGCGCGACTTCGCGCCCATTATGCGCATCACGCTGGGGCAGTATTTTCTGGCGGTGCGTTTGAATGTGCAGGCAACCTCAGTCAAGGCGCTGATCGCCTACGCGAAGGCAAATCCCAAGGCACTGAGTTACGGGTCGTCGGGTAACGGCAGTGCCAACCATCTGGCCGGCGAACTATTCAAATCAATGGCAGGGGTGGAAATGGTGCATATCCCCTACAGGGGATCGGGGCAGTCGAATGCTGCTTTCCTTGCCGGAGATGTGCAAGTTCTATTTAGCAGCACAACCGCGATCGTGCCGCATGTCAATGCGGGGCGTGTGCGTGCACTGGCCGTCACCGGACCGAAACGTTCTCCGATTGCCCCGAATACGCCGACGGTCAGCGAAGCCGGACTACCGGGCTACGAAGTCACCGGGTGGTACGGCATCATCGCGCCCGCGAAAACGCCCACTGCGATCATCGAACGGCTTAACACCGAGGCCAACAGGGCGCTGCCCTCGCTCAAGGAACGTTACGCCGACCTGGGTAGCGAGACGGTGGGCGGCACGGCGCGTGATTTTGCCGAATTTTTGTCGCAAGACCTAGCGAAATGGGCCAAGGTTGTGAAATCGTCCGGTGCACGCCCTGATTGATTTCAGGACACACATGTCGGGCCCAACGCTAATCCGCCTTGGCGCCTGACTGCCTAACGATCTTGCCCCAGCGCTCATAGTCCACGCGGATTTGCGTCTGAAATTCTTCCGGAGTGCTTGGTGAAGGCGTCTGACCGACCACTTTCAATTTCTCGCGCACATCGGACGCGTTGAGCGCACGCACGAAATCGGCATTGAGTTTAACGATGATCTCGCGCGGCGTCGCAGCCGGCGCAACCATGCCAAACCAGCCGTAGACATTGAGTTCCGGATAGCCGGCCTCCTCCGTGCTCGGCACATCGGGGAGTGTCTCAACACGTCGAACACCCGTCACCGCCAGTGCACGCAGTCTCCCGGCCTTGACCTGTGATACCGCTCCGGTCACGCTCGAATACATCATGTCAACATTGCCCGCGACCAGATCAATCGTGGCGGGTCCGGACCCTTTGTACGGCACATGCAGGATTTTTGCTCCGGTAGTTGCTTTGAAAAGCTCGCCAACCATTTGCGTTCCCGACGCGGAGGATGCGAAGCTGAGCTTGTCTGGATTACGCTTGGCCAGCGCGGCGAGTTCCTTCAACGTTCGGACAGGCACCGACGGGTGCACCACCACCAGCCACGCTTCCTCTGTGCCGCGCGCTATTGCGGTGAAGTCGTTCAACGCATCAAAGCCCGGCTGCCGGTAGAGGTGCGGATTGATCGCGAGCGTACCGACATACGCCAGGGTGATCGTGTAACCGTCGGGCGCCGCCTTCGCCCCCAGGGCGGTACCGATGTTGCCCTGGGCGCCACCGCGGTTCTCCACGACCATCTGCTGCCCCCACGCCGCACTGACCTTGGCGCCAAAGATGCGCGCGAAGGTATCCGTGCCGCCGCCGGGCACGAACGGCACAATGAGACGAACCGGTTTCGATGGGAAAGTCTGACCTAGCGCAAGCGGTAGCGCCAGCAGCCATGCCGCGATTGCAATTGCCAAACCTATGAAATTCATATTGCGTTTTCCCCATTGGAATTGAACAAATTCATGACACGTCCGTACTGCGGATCCAGACGAAATTCACACCGCAGCCCGCTCAAACAATCCCGCTCGAAGCCCGGCGCACGCCCGTGCGGATTCCGGCACTTCAACGGTAAGCTCAATCAACGCCCCCGCACTTGTCTCGGGCAGTGACAGCACCGCATGCACAAATCTCTCGCGTTCCGCGCCGCTGGCAAATTCGGACGCCAGTGTGTCAAACTTTCCAATGTAATCGTTGCGCCCGAAGGGCTTTGCGCCGTAGGTGTGTGCATCCGCAAAGTCGATACTGTCTTCGATCGTGGCGCCGTCTTCCATGGTAATCACCACGCGGCCACCCAGTGCGCGTTCGCGCGGCTCGGCCGACAGGTAGCGGCGTGTCCACGACGGATCTTCCACCGTGCGGATGCGCTTCCACAGCGCTACGGTCGAGGGCCGCGCCGCGCGCTCGGGCGCGTAGCTTGTGATGTGGTGCCACGTGCCGTCTTCCAGCGCCACCGCAAAGATATACATTACGCTGTGATCCAGCGTTTCACGCGTCGCCTTGGGATCGAATTTCTGCGGGTCACCGGAGCCGGTGCCGATGATGCGGTCGGTATGGCGGCTAGCGTGGATCACCACTTCGCGAATGCTCGCCGTATCAGGAATGCGCCGGCGCATGCGGAATGCCAGATCGATCATCGCCTGCGAATGAAATTCCGCCGAGTAGGCCTTGGTATAGGTTTCGAGAATGCCCCGTTTGGGTTCGCCTGCCTCCGGCAGGTGAATGGTGTATTCCGCCTGCGGCCCGTCGAGTAGCCACGCGATGATGCTGTCGTCACCCTCGTAGATTGGCGACGGCGAAGTCTCGCCACGCAGCGCGCGGTCGACCGCCTCCACCGCAAGCTTTGCGGCGTGGGCGGGCGCATGCGCCTTCCACGAAGAAATCTCGCCCTTGCGCGATTGGCGCGTGGTTATCGTGACGTGAACCACATGATTGAGCGCCTGATAAATCACCTCCACCGGTAGCCGCAGCAATGCGCCTATGCCGCCCACCATGCCCGCTGCAATATGTGTCAGATGGTCTATGCGATGCTCGTGCAAGCAGATTGATTTTGAAAGGCAGACATCGATTTCGTATGCAGCGGCTATGCCGCGTATCAAATCCTGACCGGTGGCCGCACACTGCTGCCCCACTGCGACGATGGCAGAGATCATGTCCCCAGGATGGTTCATGTCCACCGACAAAAACGTATCGTGAAAATCAAGCTCGCGCACCGCCGTGGCATTGGCCCACGCCGCCCACTCGCACGCAACACGCACGCCGCGCGGCATGCCGAACACCGTCGCACCGCCCGCATGCGGATGAGCCAGCGCCTGCGCGCGCGCATTGGCCACCGGATGGCGCGCAAGCGCTGCGACGGCAGGGCCTGCGTTATCAATAACGCGGTTCAGGATCATGGCCTCGACCGCAGGCTCGATGGGCGCATCATCAGCGGCAACAGCCGCCAGTTTCCACGCCAGCAACTGCGTGCGCGGCGGCATTTCCGCGCTCTTGTATACACGCAGGCGATGCGGCGTCATCAATATCCCCTAATCCCTAAGTGGAACTAACACAATGAAACGCTTGCGAGAAATAAGCAGCGCCAAAAGGTGAGCGGCGCCACTCAGTGTAAAGGCTGTTGGGTGCGAATTCGTAAAATTGTAACGCGAATATCTTTTGCAGGGCAGCGACGGTAATCGACGCCGAAAAAATGGCCCTCATCCTATGAAAACCCTGCTCGACCACGCAAGCCCGCACCACCCCACACTCGCCCGCATTAGCAATTCATACGCGGTTTGTCGCCGGTTGCCGACACACCACCAGTTAAAAATACCAACCAATTCTCCGGTTGGTATTTTTTTGCCTACTGCCGCGTGTTCACGGGGGCTGGCGTGGGTTCCTGCGGACTTCGCCGAAGGGGCTGCCGTCGGTATTCGACCCCTATTCCTCTCTCCGTTGGCTAGTTCTCTCCGTTCCGGCGCCCACTAAAATCGGTCAAGTCCTCAAGCACAAAATATAATACCGCATTAAATCAATAACTTGTCTGAGGACAAATCAACGCAGTTGGTTTGACG
>CAMDDY010000194.1 GCA_945893125.1 Bordetella parapertussis | reverse complement strand
GACAACAACCCGATGCTGATTTCGGTCTGCATGTCGGCGAGCTTTTTCTGGATTAACTGGTTTGCCGCGAGGGGTTTGCCGAATTGCTTGCGATCCAGCGCGTATTGTCGCGCTGTATGCCAACAGGCTTCTGCGGCCCCCATGGCGCCCCAGCAAATACTGAATCTTGCATTATTGAGGCATCCAAATGGGCCTTTTAATCCACTTACCCCCGGCAGCAGGTTTTCATCCGACACGAACACCGCATCCATCGTGATTTCGCCGGTTTGTGATGCGCGCACGGAGAACTTGCCCTCAATCTTGCGTGTGGCGAGTCCCTTCATGCCGCGCTCCAAAATAAAGCCGCGCACGGCACCCTCCTCGTCTTTTGCCCACACCACCATGATGTGCGCGATCGGCGCGTGGGTAATCCACAATTTGGTGCCGGTCAGCGACCAGCCACCGGGCACTTTTTTTGCCCGCGATTTCATACCGCCGGCGTCGGAGCCATGGTCCGGCTCGGTCAGACCAAAACATCCCAGTAGCTCGCCAGTAGCCATCTTTGGCAGGTATTTTTGCCGATGCGCCTCGCTGCCGTAGGCATAGATCGGCGTCATCGCCAGACCGGTCTGCACGCTGCATGCGGAGCGGAAAGCAGTATCCACGCGCTCCAGTTCCCGCATCACCAGACCATAGGCGACGTAGCCGATACCCGCACAACCGTAACCTTCGAGTGGCGCACCCAGGAACCCCAGCTCACCCATCTCTCGCATCACCACAGGATCAAACGATTCTGTTCGGTTCCAGTCACGGATACGCGGTTGCAGTTTTTCCTGTGCGTAGGCCCGCGCGGTATCGCGAATCATGCGTTCGTCGTCAGTCAGCAGATCCTCGATCAGGAAGGGATCGTCCCATTTAAACTGGCCGCCGATGAGGGTAACTTTGGTGAAATCGGTCATGATTATTCTCGAAATAGACGAAAGAAAAAGGCCGGAGCGACTACGCAACCGGCCTTATTAATAATATTTAAAAACAAATACTTATATAATTTAGTTAATATTAAACATTAGATTATTTTCAATGCCTGAAGGCTATACACGTTCCAGAATAACGGCCGTGCCCTGCCCGCCGCCGATACACAGGCTCACCAGCGCATACCGCCCGCCAATACGCTGCAATTGGCGCGCTGCCGTCAATGCGATCCGCGCACCGGAGGCGCCCAGCGGATGGCCCAACGCAATCGCGCCGCCGTTCGGATTCACACGCTTGTCGTCAAATGCCACGCCCAAGCCCTTCAGGCACGACAGCACTTGCGCCGCAAAGGCTTCGTTGATTTCGATCACGTCCATGTCTTTGATGGTGAGTCCCAAACGCGACATGGCTTTTAGCGACGCCGCCACCGGGCCGATGCCCATGATGTGCGGCGGCGCGCCGACCGAGGCGCTGGCGATAATACGCACCATCGGTTTCGCGCCGGCTTTGTCACCGGCGGCTTTGGAACCGACCATCAGGCACACCGCGCCGTCGTTCACGCCGGAGGCATTGCCGGCAGTGGTAACACCGCCTTCGTACAAGGCTTTCATCTTGGACAAGGCGGCCACGTCAGAACCGGGACGCGGATGCTCATCCTCTGCCACCGCCGGCACCGGACCTTTACGCGTCGGCGGCAGTTCCACCGGTGCGATTTCATCGGCGAAGAAACCTTCGCCCTTGGCCAAGGCGTATTTCGCCTGCGATGCGGCGGCAAACACGTCGGCCTGTTCGCGCGTGATGCCGTATTCCTTGGCGAGGTTGTCCGAGGTTTGCGGCATTTGCGGATCGCCGAAACGCTTCACCAGCGCCGGGTTCGAAAAACGCGGGCCGATGGTGCTGTCGAAAAATTTGATGTTGCGGTCAAACGGGTTTTCAGAACGGCTCATCACGATTGGCGAACGGCTCATGCTCTCCACCCCGCCCACCACAAACACATCACCCTCGCCCGCCGTGATCGAATGCGCTGCATGCACCAGCGCGCCCAAGCCGCTCGCGCAGTTACGCTGGATCACGGTACCCGGAGTTTCAATCGGCAGATCCGCCATCAGCAGCGCATGCCGCGCCACACAACGACTGTCTTCACCGCCCTGGTTGGCGCAGCCGACGATCACGTCTTCGATTTGCTGCGGCTTGAACGCGGATTTGGCCACCACCGCTTTAATCACGCCGCCCAACATGTCATCCGGGCGAACCTTGGCCAGCACCCCGGCGTGACGTCCAAACGGGGTGCGTTTTCCTTCATAAATGTATGCGTCTAACATGTTAAATATCCTTTTAAAAACAATATGTTATAATTTATATATAATGTAATATATTAAGGTTCGGGCGTAAGCAGCGACACGCCAAGCTTTGCACGGCGCGTGAGCCAGATATTCGGACGGTAACGCGGATCGGCGTAAATCTTGTTCATGTTTTCGAGAATGCGGTGAATGTTTTGCACGCCCAGCACGTCGCCGAACTTGAACGGGCCGTTGGGATAATTCAAACCCAGCGTCACCGCCTTGTCGATATCCGCCGCCGATGCGGTGCGGCTTTGCGCAATCGAACAGCCGATGTTGACGATCATCGCGATAATACGCTGCGCGATAAAACCTGGGCTGTCACGGCACACCGTTACCGGCACGCCGTCGGACGCGAGCAAGCCATGCGCGGCATCGCGATACGCCGCGTCGGTGATCGGCGTGGGCATGATGGTGCGGCGCTTCACCATCGGAAACAGCGTATCCACCGCGATGGTACGCTTGGGATCGAGGCCCTGCGAGGTCGCGGCAGTAGTGGCATCTTCACCGATGGGCGTGACTAAAATCAGCGCTCTGGCAGAGGGCTTGGCGCCGGTTTCCACCGACGTGCCCAACTTGCTCAGCAGCTCGATCAGCTTGGCGGCGCCTGCGGCTTCCACCGGGCTGACCCACACCGAATCCGGACGTGCCGCCGGCGCCGGCGCTTCGGGCGCGACGATGGCCTTCATGTCCTTATCGTATTCGTAGAAACCCTTTTTACTCTTGCGGCCCAGCACGCCTGCCTCAAAGCGCGCCTGCATAATCAGGCTCGGACGATAACGCGGTTCCTGAAAAAATTGGTTGTAGATCAGCGAGGACGCCGGCTGCGTGACATCCAGCCCGGTCAACTCCATCAACTCGAACGGCCCCATGCGAAAGCCGCCCACGTCGCGCATCACGCGATCCACATCGGCGAAAGTAGACACGCCCTCGTACACCAGATGCGAGGCCTCCAGCGAAAAGCCGCGCCCGACTTGATTCACCAAAAACCCCGGCGCATCAGTGAGCCGTACTGGCTCACGCGTCATGCGGCGTCCCAGATCCATCAGGGCATCGCAAACCCATTCGTCGGTCAACAGGCCGGAGATCACCTCCACCAGCTTCATCAACGGCACCGGGTTGAAAAAGTGAAACCCGGCAAAACGCCCCGGCGTCTTGAGCTTCGCGCCGATGGTGGTTACCGACATCGACGAGGTGTTAGACACCATGATGCAATCGGGCGTAAGGATGTCTTCGAGCTCGGCAAACAGCGCGCGCTTGGCGTCGAGATTCTCCACGATCGCTTCGATTACCACATGGCAAGGCTTCATGTCCTTGTGACTGTCGACGATCTGGATGCGCGCGGTAGCGGCAGCGGCTTCCTCTTTCGTCATGCTGCCTTTTTCAGCCGCGCGATCGAGCATTTTGGCGATGAAATCTTTCGCTTCCGCCGCAGCGCCGGGACGCGCATCGGTCATCAGCACCGTCATGCCACCTGCTACGGTCACTTGAACAATACCGCGCCCCATCGCGCCCGTGCCGATGACGCCGACCGTCAGATCCGCTCTACTTACATCCAACTTCATGAAATCCCCTTGTTGTGACGGTGTGTGTGCTTGTCTGCCGACAATCGACATTTCAAATAATATTGTTTAAAAACAAATACTTATGATAAACTATCGGCTTGGAATGAGCCTTGAATTATAGGCGCAGGACGCAGGCGAGGCAATGCGCGCGATGAACCGAGCGCGGGTTTGCCGCTATCCCGGATCGATCACCGCGGGTTCCGCCAGCGCGGTTTGTTTGCTGCGTGACGCGGGCGTTTCCAGACTCACGCGTCCCAACGCACCGCTGCGGTAATCGCCGAGCAGGGTGATAGCAGCTTTTTCCAGATCAAACGCCCCGCCCTTGAGTCGATAGCCGCGCCTCGACGCGACCGCTTCAATCACGCTCACGCCATCGAGTTTTTGCGACTCGTCCGTAACGTGAAGGTTGTAGCGCGCGGTGAGTACCTGAGGATAACGTTCGAGAAAAATCTCCGCCAAGGCTTCCGCCACTTCGGATTCAAAGTACGCCTTGGTGCCGATCAGGTGACTGGCCGCGAGCATCGAGCCGTCGCTCGGATATTCGATGCGTGGCCACATTAGCCCTGGCGTGTCGGTAAGGATCGCGGTGGACGATAAATCGTAGCGCGCCAGCGCCTTGGTCACCGCCGGTTCATCGCCCACCTTGGCGGCGCGGCGTTTGAGCAGCGCATTGATTAATGTGGATTTTCCGACGTTGGGCACACCCATGATCAGCATGCGCAGCGGTTTCAGATTTTCATTGCGGTGGGGCGCGAGTTTTTTCGCGGCGCTCAGTACCTTGGCTGCCTCGCCCGGCTTCTTGCACGAAATCGCGATGGCCGTGACATCCTTCTGCGCATTGAAAAACGTCAACCATGCCTGCGTGGCTTGCGGATCGGCCAGGTCCACCTTGTTGAGCACTTTGAGACACGGCCGCTGACGATGCTTACGCAGGGTTTCCACCATCGGATTGGCGCTGGCCATCGGACAGCGCGCGTCGAGCACCTCGATCACCATGTCCTGCTCGGCCATCGCCTCTTTGACTTTTTTGACGGCGACAGCCATATGGCCGGGAAACCAATTGATGGATGCGTTGGGCACGGGGTTACACCAAGGGGTACATTAAATTCGTGCGAAACGCGGCTGCGTTTTGCCATCGATGACGACATTCTCGGCAAACATTGCCGCAGGCCGCACCCACAACCCGCCCTCGCCGTACAAAGGGCGGTAAACCACCATCATTTCATGCGTTTCCGAATGACGTGCCATGCCGATGACCTCGTATTCGTTGCCCTTATAATGACGGTAGCGGCCCGGTTCGACCACGACAGTGCTCAATGCCATGCTAAAAAACTCCTGGAATATGTCTGCCAGCCGGGACACATCGCACTAAATTGCAATGAGACACGCCCGAAATACTACAATACCCGCCTTGCTGGCAGGTTTGACCGCCAGCGCGTCACATCGCGCCATTCAGTGTCACAATGTACCCTTAATCCTGTTTCACTTCTCTTAATTTTTTTGGCGCTCGCCCCGTGCTCGATTATCTCTTCAAAAAAGATGCAACCCCCACGCCTACGCCGGACAGCGCGCCGCAGCCCAACACCGTGCCGACCGCCCTGTCGCCGGAAGACCTCCAGGCCTGGCACAGTAAAATACAGGCCGCCGCGTCGGACGATACGACGTTGCTGCAACTGGCGCACGAGGCCCCCGCGGCCGAACTCAAGCTCGCCGCCATCGAAGCGCTGACACATGAAAATGCCTTCAAGCAGGCGATGCATGATTTTCGCGAGCACGACAAGCGCCTGTATCGCGCGGCGAAAACGCGCTGGGAAGCGGCCAGCGGCACGCGCGTGGCGGCGGATGAAGCCACGGCTTTGATCGCCGGCGCGCGCACCTTACTCGCGCAGGAGCTGATTCCCGTCAATCGCGTGGTGGAACTCGATCAGGCGTGGGCAGCCGTGAACCATGCGTTGCTCGACACGGCCGTTGCCGCCGAATTTTCCGACATCAGTGCGCAGCTCGCGCACCGCGTGCGCTCGCAGGGCGAGCACGCCCAAGCGCTTACGCGCTGGCAAAGCGCGGTGGATAACGCAATGGCCGCATTGATCGCCAGCTTGCCGGACATCGCGCAAGGCATCACGCCGCCGGGTGAATCCGAATCACTGGCGGTGGCCTTGCTGGATTTGGTGCAGCATGTGCCGGATGCCAGCGATGCCCGTTGTCACGACAAACGCGATGCCGCCAATCGCATGCTGGCGCTGGCCTCCAGCGTGGCGCAGCGTGCGGCATTTTTGCAGTCGCTGCCAGCGTCCGGCATTGTGGACGAAGCCCACGAAAAACAGATGATCGAGCAGTGGCGCGGCTTTCCCGAATTGTCCGAAGGTGCGCTGCACACGACGCTGGCCACCCGCTTCGCCGATTGGCGCAACGCTAGTACCGAAGAGCGGCAGCGCGAACACGATACCCAAAGCACGCAGGATCGCGCCCGCCGCACCGAGCAAAACAAACAGCGTTTAAGCGCCATCCAGCGCGATGTGGAGGCCGCCGAGGCGGCGCAGGCTGGCGGCCATGTCGCGGATTTGACGCGCCTGCTGAATACCATCGATCACGCGCTCAAGCGCGGCGCGGTGAATGCGGCGCTCAGCCAACGCATTGAAATCCTGCGCGCCGAGCAACGACGCCTGCAGGACTGGCAGCGCTGGGGCGGCCGCCAAGGGCGCGAGCAACTGGTCGCCGAAGCGCAAGTGATGGCGACGCAGGCCGGCGAAAAAATCGCCATCAAGGCGCATGCCGAAGCCATCGACAAATTGCGTGAACGCTGGAAAGAACTCGACAAGCTCGGCGGCGCATCCAGTCAGGCGCTGTGGCTCACGTTTGATGGGGCGCTAGAAGCCGCCTATGCGCCAGTCGCCGCGCATCTGGAAAAACTTAAACAGGCGCGCACGGAAAATCTGGCCGCGCGCGAAGGCATCGTCACGGGCTTGATCGAAGCCGCGGCAAAACATTTCCCGCCGGCGCCGGTAGAAGCGACACCCGACAAGCCCGACTGGCGCGCCGTCAGCCAAACGTTGGATGAGGCGCAAGTGGCGTGGCGCAAACTGGGCCCGGTTGAACACACGGTGCCGCGCAAGGCGCTGCAAGGCGACAAAGCCGTCACCGCGCGTTATGCGGCAGCCGTGCAAACATTGTCGACCCCGTTGAAAGCGGCCTATGGCGATGCACGCAGCCAACGCGAACAATTAATCGCGGGCGCAACCACACTGGCCGCATCGGACGTGTCGGCGCGCGACGTGATCGACAAGGTGCGCAAGTTGCAAACGCAGTGGCAGGCGGTCGCCAAGGCCATGCCGCTGCCGCGTCGCGACGAGAACGCGCTGTGGATGGCGTTCAAATCCTCTACCGATTCTATTTTTACCGCACGCGATGCGGCACGTGCCGCCGGCGAAGCAGCGTTCAACGCCAAGCAACAGGCGCGCGCCGCCATCATCGAGCGTGTCGCTGCCCTCGCCCGCGCCACCACCGCTGCCGACATCAAACGCGCGATGGCCGAGGCGGATACGGAATGGCGCGCCGCAGAAGAAGTGCCGCGTCCCCAAGCCGCCAAACTCGATGCCCGCTATCGCGCGGCACGCGATGCGGCGAGCGCACGTATAGGCGAGCTCGCCACCCACGCGGCGCAAGCGCGCTACGAGGCGCTGCTGACGGCCATGGCACTTTGCGGCGAGCGCGAGTCCTCGGACGCCAACAGCGACGATCTTGAAACGCGCTGGAACGTCATCGAGCAGTTTCCGGAAACGTGGAAAGCAAGACTGGAAGCACGGTTTCGCGGCAGCCAACCCGCCTCATCCGCTGCTGCACCTGCCGCCAAGGCGAGCAGCAAAAATAGCGTCGAGACCCTGCCTGATATTCTGCTCAACCTAGAAGTCGCGTGCAGTATTGAAAGCCCCGAAGTCTTTCACGCGGCGCGGCAGCGCTTGAAAATACTCGCGTTGAAAAACGCGATGGAAGGCCGTCAGAACGTCGCGACCACCCCAGCAGACATCGAGCGCTGGCTGCTTGCCGCCGCCGCTACGCCGCGCCCGGACGACATTTCTCGTGATCGGCTGCTGAAAATCGTCACAGCGGTACGCAATCGACGGTTAGTATAACTACCTGTTTTTTAAGGGTTTAATTCGCTTTAACTCGCGCGCGCTCCCGCGCCAGCAACGCGAGACCACTGCCGACGGATACAAATTCGTCGCCGGCGACGATTTTCTCCGCGCCGAATCGAGTTTCAAAACGGCGGCGGATGAGCGGCACAAACGACGTGCCGCCGGTCATGAACACCACGGAAATGTCCTGCGCCATCACGCCGGCCTGCGCCAACACATCGCTGCAAGCGGCTTCGATGGCCGTCACGTCGGATTCTATCCATTGCTCGAAATCGTTTCGGCTGACCGGGCAACTCAACTCGATCGACGCATGCTTGAAGGTGAGCGTGGCTTGCTCCGACGCGGACAAAGTCGTCTTGCACTGATTGACGGCTTGATACAGGTGAAAACCCAACTCCTGTTCCAGAAACAGCCGCAGCCGCATAATTTTTTCCGGGCTGTCGCTCACCTGCTCCATCGCCCGCAGTTCGCGCAACACTGCAGGTCGTTTCAGGAATGAAAGCCGGTGCCAATGTTCAAACTCAAAGTAAATCCATTTCGGCACTTCCAGCCATTTATCCTCCGGGCGAAACCGGCTGCCTTTGCCAAATGCGGGCGCGATCACTTTATCGATAATACGAAAATCCAGTGTGTCGCCCGCGATGCCGACGCCACTGTGCGCCAGCGCCTGCGTCACTCCCGTGCGAGGATCAAATTTCACGATGGAGAAATCGCTGGTACCGCCGCCGAAGTCAGCCACCAGCACGGTAGCAGGTTGTTTTAACCGCCGCGCAAAAAAATACGCGGCGCCTTCGGGCTCCAGCGCAAAATTAATCCCGGTGAACCCCGCCGTTGCAAACGCGGAACGCAGGCGCGTTTCCGCGAGTGTGTCGCCCGCCGCGCCGTCGCTGCCGGCAAAGCGAACCGGACGCCCTACCGTGATAGCCCCGGAAAAATCGATCTGCTGATCCGGCCACTGCCCCGCCCGCACCAGCCCGCGCAGGAAATTTGCGATCAGTTGCTCCAGCGTGTATTCGCGCCCGTGTATCGTCGATTTCGAAAACGATTTGCTCGACAGAAAGGTCTT
>CAMDDY010000193.1 GCA_945893125.1 Bordetella parapertussis | reverse complement strand
GACTTTTTCCAGCACGTTTTTCTGGTTGGCGAGCGCGATGGCGAGCGCGGCGCCGACATTAAGCGCGGACACTGTGACATGTAACGTGCGGTTCACACCACGCACCAGTTCCTTGTTGTTGCGGATGATGCCCTCGGTGACCAGCGCGCCCTGCTGGTTGACCACCATCTGCTGTTGCAGATCGATAATGCGCTGGCGCAGCGGGAACAGCAGTTCCTCGGCGACAAACTGGTGCTGCTCCGTGCCTGCTGTCATGCCCTGGAGTTTTGCATCGAGTTTTTTGTCGATGCGCTGCGCGAGCTGAATCGCTTTTTCGAGTTTTTGCGTGAGCTCGTACATCGCCTTCTGGTCGTCGACGAGGTTCACGTTGTCGCGCGCCAATTGATCGCGGCCCATCTCGAGCGAGCGCACGATGGCGGCGATCACCGTCTGCGCGCTTTCAAACTTGGTGAAGTAGCGTTTGAGCGGCGTGCCGACGCCGGGTATCAGCCCTAGCGTGCGTGAAAACCAGCCGGGGTCCAGATCCATGCGCGAGGGGTCGAGGTCTTCCACCTGCATTTTCAGATCAACCAGTGAATTCGCCACGTTGCCGCCGTCGCCCTCGTCCTTGGCGATTTTGCCGATCTGCTGCTTGAGAATTTCGCTTTTCTTGGCGGCCTGCTTTTGTAATTCGATGCCCATGTTTTCGGCGGCGGTGACGTAATCCTTGCGCGCCTTGAAGTCTTTGGGGTCGATCGCCAGCAGCGCATCGACGAACTGATCGGCCTTGGCATCGAGCTCGCGGCTTTCGGCGCTTTCCGGCGCGGCGGCGACCGCCCCTACGCCCAGGTCACGCTTGATTTCGTCCATGGTGGCGATTTGCAGTGGCGCTGCGGCAGTGGCGGTGGCGGCGTTCGTTGTCGTGTTCATGATTGTTCCTTTGCGAAGTGAAAGCGAATCACAGGGTGGCGTGGGCAACGGCGCCGTCTTCTTCCGGGGTGAGGGTCTGGAAAGCGTCGGGATGGCGCAGATCAAATTCGCGCGCATGGCGCAGGTATTCAGGATCGAACCCCTCGCGGCGTACCTGCGCGACGATCTCCCTGAATTCGGGCATGCCCTTGGCGATGGTGGGCAGGGCGCGCCGCGGCAGCTCGTGGTCGGCGACGATTTTCGCGCCGCGTGTAGCGCCCGCATCGGGGCCGCGGTCATCGGTGTAGTACTGCGACAGCACCAGCACCCGCGTGCCCAGATACACCGCTTCTTCGAGATCATGGGTGACGAAAAACACCGTCATGCCGTATTCCTCCCACAGATCGAGCAGCAGCACCTGCATGTCCTCGCGCACGCCGGCATCGAGCGCGCCAAACGGCTCGTCCATCAGGATAATACGCGGGCGTTTGATCAGCGTCTGCGCGATGGCGACGCGCTGCTGCATGCCGCCGGAGAGTTCGTGCGGATACTTGTGCGCGTGCTCGGCGATGCGCGCGCGTTCCAGCAGCGTCATCGCTTCGTCGCGATGGGCTTTTATCGCCGCGCCGCGCCGGTAGATCGGATACTCCAGCATCTTGCCGAGCAGCACGTTATCCAGCGCGGTGAGATGCGGGTAGAGCGAATATTTCTGATAGACGATGCCGCGATTTGCGTTGGGCAGTTCAACCGGCGCGCCGTCGATCAGCACGACGCCCGCACTGGTTTGTTCCTGGCCAATGATGATACGCAGCAACGTGGATTTGCCGCAGCCGCTAGGGCCGACCACGGTGCATAGTTCGCCCTTGGCGACGCTCAGGTCGATGTTATCGAGCACCGTGCGTTCGCCGTAACGCTTGTAGACGTTTTCGATGTGCAGCCGCGCCGTGGGGGAATCTGTCATGGCGTTACGCGTGGTACCAGGGGTAAATCCGCCGTACCAGTTGCCGCAGCATCCAGTCGAGGGCGAATCCGAGGAAGGTGATCCACAGCACGTAGGGAATAATCACGTCCATCGCCAGATAGCGCCGCACGAGAAAGATGCGATAGCCCAGCCCATCGGTGGAGGCGATGGCTTCGGAGGCGATGAGGAACAACCAGCCGCCGCCCAGCGACAGGCGCACGGTGTCGATCAGGCGCGGCATCACCTGCGGCAGCACGATGCGATAGGTCAGTTGCAGTTCGGTTGCGCCCAGCGTCAGCGCCTTGGTCAGTTGTTCGCGCGGCATGGCTTTGACGGTGCCGTAAATATCGCGCGTAATCAGTGGAAACACGCCCAGAAATATCAGCATTACCTTGGCCAGTTCGTCGACGCCGAAGCTGATGAAAATGATCGGCAAAATCGCCAGCGGCGGCACGATCGAAAGAAAGGTGACCACCGCGAGCAGCGTGTGCCCCATGCCGGGAAACACCGCCATGTTCAGCCCCAGCAACAAACCAACCACCGCCGCCAGCGTGATGCCGATAGCGAGACGCCGCAGGCTCGACAGCGTGTCCTGCAGCATCACGTATTCGCCGGTGCGCGCATCGGGTTTGAAGGCAAGATCCACCACCGAATCCGCCATCTGCGAGACAGACGGCAAAATTTTATCGTCCGGGTTGATGGCCAGACGCTGATGCGATGCCATGAGATACACCGCCAGCAGCACGATGAACGGCAGCAGCATCAGCATGCGCGCCACCGCCGGCGCGGGGGAGGCATGCACACCCAGAAAGCGCGGCAGCTTCATTTACGGAGCCTGGGTGCGGGGGCGCGTGTGGTTAGAGCTTGCCATCCGCCGCCATCTGCATAACCGTGGCGTCAAAGCGCAGCTTCACGTTTTTGGGGTTGCCCAGCGTGCTGCCGTCGGCGAAGCCGATGCCCACGGCGTCTTTGGTGCGCGCGCCTTTGCCGAACAAGCCTTTTTCAAACGAGAAGGTTCGCACGAACTCCATGGTTTCTTTCAGCTTGGGCGTCTTGGCGAACGCCGCGGCTTCGCCGGCTTTATAGAACATCGAGGTCGCCTTGAGTTGCGCCTCGAACTCGGCCACCGTGCCGCCCGCCTTGGCCGCCATGAAGGCGATGGCGTCTTTCGCCGGTTTGTCCGTGCCCGACATGATGCTCATGGTCTCGAACCACGCACCGGCCAGCGCTTTTTTCAGCGCGTCCGGCGCATCGGTGCGCACCACCATCATGTCGATGATTTCGCCGGGAATCTTCGACGAGTCAAACACCATGGCCACGTCTTTGCCGGTGCGTACTTTGAGCAGCATCGGATTCCACGTCACCGCAGCACCCGTTTTTTCGGCGAGAAACAGCGATGCGATATCGGCGTCGCTGGTGTTGACCAGCGTCACCTGTTTTTCCGTCATGCTGTTCATCGCCAGCGCGCGGCTCAACAAATAATGCGACACCGATAGCTGCACCAGCTTGATTTTCTGGCCTTTCAGGTCTTTCACCGTTTTACCGCTCTTGGTGACGATGCCGTCGTTGCCGTTGGAAAAATCACCAATGATCAGCGCGGTGCTGTCCACGCCGCCAACGGCAGGGATGGTCAGCGCATCCATGTTGGTCATGGCGCAGGCCTGGTATTTTCCCGCAGTGTAAAGATTGATCGATTCAACGTAATCGTTGACCAGCGTCAATTTGATATTGATGCCGTATTTCGCCGCCCATTTTTTGAGGATGCCTTTTTCGTCGGCATAGGCCCAGGGTTCCCAGCCGGTGTAGTGCGACCAGCATACGTCGTAGGTTTTGCCCGCGGCAGGGGTAGCAGCAAAAGCGGCCGGCGTGGCGGCGATTGCTGTGACGGATAACATCATCAGGCAGAGCAGTGTCAGAAGTTTGCGCATGGAGTCCTCGTCAGGTGATTAAAAAAACGGGAAGGTGAGCACGAGCTAGGCCGACAGTTTTTTCGCGCGCTCCGACAGTGTTTCAAGCTCGCGCATGGCGCTGTCCAGGTCCACCGATGTCTGGGATTTTACGCCCTTGACCCCCGCGATGGCGGCGTTGACGCGATCAAATTCGGTAATGGCATTCTCATTGAAAGCGAGCAGAGAATTGACGGTATCCAGTTGCGAGTCGCGCAGCGCCATGCGCTCTTTTAACGTGCGCAACTCGGCTTCGTCGGCGGCGGCCAGCGACTTCTGGCGTTTGGCGGCGCTGACCCGTTCGTCATGGTATTGCGGGTCGATGGCGCACGCACTTCGCAGATGGCCGACAATGCTGTCGAGCGTATCGAGCACCGCCAGAAACGCCTGTTCACCGGCGACGTAGTAGCGGCTGTAGGTCAGCTCAGTGGGCTCGAATTTCGAGCCGAGCAGGCTTTGCATGGTGTCGAAACGTTTTTGCACCATCTCGAATTGTTTCAGTCCCTGATCCGCGTAAGTTTTGCAACTGTCTGTTTTAAAAGAATTTTTTAGACTCTCTTCGAGTTCATCGATGATGCGGGCGCGCTTGGCGTCAAGTTGCGCGCGTAATTCGCGATAGTGCTGTGCCGCGACCGTATCGGAGCGCACCAGTACCTGCGTGGCGAGGTGTCCCAGGCCGAAGCCCAGCCCCGCCACCGCCGCCGCGACGGTCACGGTGATCGGGCCAAAGAGGCCGATGCCCACCGCGCCCAGCACGCCCAGCGCCGTGGGATACAGCGTCAGCGGATGCTGCAGCGTGCGTGATAGCGCGAGTCGCTTGGCGTTAAGCGGTTTGTCGCTCATCAGAATGCCTCGGACACCAGATACAGTTCAACCCGCGGCAGGCGATACTCGTGCGCGCGGTCGGATTCATTGGTGGTGCGCGGCAGCGGACGCTCGCCGCCATAACCCACCGCGCGCAACCGCGTCTCGTCAACGGCATGGGTCACCGCGAGGTAACGCTTCACCGCGTCGGCGCGCTCCAGCGACAGCTCGCGGTTGGAATCGGGGTCGCCGCGGGTGCCGGTGTGGCCGCGCACCACCACGCGAAAATTCGGATAATGCGCGAGGTTCTGCGCCGCGCTGTCGAGTTCCTGTTTGCCTTCCGGGCTCAGCTCGGCGGCGCCGCTTTGGAAAGTAATGGGGCGAATTTTCAGCGTGCCGACCTCGGCCAGACTGTCCCATTGCTTGTCGGCGAGCGTGTTGAAGGTGCGCGCGGCGCCGCTCTTGTCCTTGGCGGACGCCTCGGCGCCCAGGCCCGTGCTGTAGATTTCCTCGATGAACACACGGTGCTGCATGCGGTACGGATCGCGCTCGGGCATGGGGTTTTCACGAAAGTCGCCGCTGTCCACGAGGATCTGCGCCGTGGCTTCCAGTGTTTCGATCAGTCCCAGCCCCGATTTGCCGGCGCTGCCGCCTACACCAAACCAGTCGCGCGCGTTGTCGGTGAGCGAGGCCCAGCGCACACCCTTTAACATGGCGGTCACCTGTTGCTCGTTCATGCGCGTGGCGTCTTTGACTTCGGCGGTGAGCGCATCGGGATTGTCGCGAAAATGCCGCAGCACGCGAAAGTAGTGCGACATCAGGAGCTTCACCGCTTCGGGTTGCGCGCGCGAGAATTCACGGTTCACGGTGAGCACGTCGACAATAACCCGGCGCGTGTTTTCGGTGCCGAGGATGCGGTGTATGCCCGGCATGGCCAGCGCGCGCGACACATCGGGTTCCCACAGCACCGCGGCGTCCACCTTGCCTTCGCCCAACTGCTTTAACGCGTCCGCCGAACTGTTGACCGACACACGCCAGCCGCCCTGGCGATTGCGCAGCGGCGGCACATCAAAATGCACCGCAATGGATTTCAACAGGTGCTCGCTGGGCGAACCGGCGGTGAACGCTATTTTGTAACCGCTTTTGGTTTTAAGGTCTTCGAGGCTCGCGAGTTTGTCCTTGCGCGCCACCATGGCGTCGCCGCCGCTGGATTCGTCGATCACCATGATGATGGTGCCGGGGAAATTTTCCTTACCGCCGTTGAGCAGCAGTGAATCGACGGTGTTCACCGCGAATTCGAGCTCGCCCGCGCGCAGCCGCTTCATGCGCGCGGCGGTGTCAGCCTTGTCGTCGTCGCATTGCAGGCGGTAGCCGTCGTTGTGCATGCGGGTGCGCACCTCGTTGCTGCAAAGCGGCACATAACCTACCCAGTTGTCCACGCCGATGCGCAGCGTTTTTTTGACGCCGCTGGCGTCGGAGGCGCCGATCTGCGACTTCTGCTTGTACCATTTCGTCGCGTAATCCGCGCCGAACAGGACTACCAGTCCGATCAGCACCACCGCGATAAACCCCTTGATGTGTGCGCTCATCGCGGCGCGATGAATTTGTCAGCGGTGAATTTTGGCGACTCGGCGAGTACCGCCTCGAGCCCGCGCTCGATTTCCGCGCGGTCGTTGGCGGCGCGGTAGACGGTGCGTCCCTTCTGATTCAGCGAATGGTTGGCGCTGATGCAAAAACCGATGGTATGCACCACGATCGGCGAGCGCGCCAGCAGGTCGTTGACCGCCGCGCGCGGATCCTGCCCCGAATTGGCCTCGCCGTCGGTTACCACCACCAGATTGTATTCGCCGTAGCCATACTGGCGCCGCGCCTGCGCTTCGAGGCGCTGGCGCGCCAGCGAGATCGCGCTGGCGAGGGGCGTGCCGCCGGAGGGCTGCACCGCGTTAATCTGGCGCATGAACTCGTCGCGATTGTCGAGCGCGAGCGGCACACGCTCGGAAATACCCTTGTTGTCGAAAACCAGCAAGCCGATATTGGCATTGCGCGGGGCGGCTTTGGCGAATACCGCAAGCGCCGCCTTGGCCTGTTCGATCTTGCGCCCATCCCCCTGGCAGGCGCGCTCGCTCATGCTGCCGGAGCCGTCGAACACCACGTAAAAATTGCGCGCGGTCAAATCAGCGGCGACATCGCCGGTCTTGCCGGGTGGCGGCCAGGCTATGCCTGCCGCCTGCGCGGCGCCGAGCAGAAGCGATAGCGAGGCCAGCGCGAAAAGATTGCGCGCAACGCAGAGGCGAAGCATGGTGCTAATTGGGTTTGAAGACACTGGCCTCTGCCTCCACTTGAATGATGCGGAACTCAACGCGCATGTTCGACAGCCACTGCGCCTCGGTTTTCGGCGCGCACGGATCAGCGCCGCACATGCCGCTGACAGGGCGGTCGATACCGTGGCCCACCACGGCAAGCTGAGAGGGATCGAGCCGGATGCCTTTTTGCTTCGAATATTCGATGACGCTGTCGCGCACCGCGTTGGCGCGCGTCAAGCTCAGATTTTTCGCCGACTGGCGTATGCGGCCCAGCACCAGTTCGGTTTCGCCCTTGGTCTTGTTGTTGACGTAGGACAGCGGGTCGGCGTGCCCTTCCACCGTGATCACCGCGCCGCCATAAGTGGCCGCCAGATTGATGGCGCGATCGAAGTCCCGCGAGTACTCGGCTGCTACAAATGTATTCTGGTTGGGCTTGAAGCGTACCGCGAAGTTGAAGAGTTGCCCTTCGGCCAGACGGTCGCTCTGCGCGCGGCTGGCAATGACCTGACTCACGGCCGGTGCATCAAAGCGCGGCGCTTCGACCCCGGCCGTATTGCCGAGGCCCGCCTTGAGTGTGTTGTAATCCCAGCGCGCGTGCGCGTACTCGGTGTTCTTGGAGCGCAGGCCCGCCGCCATCAGCCCCTCGTCGATCTCGCGCCCGAGCGCTGCGAATCCACGCGGATTATTGGCGTCGCCAAAGAACGCCACATTGCCGCGCCAGCCGGCGAAGTTCGCATCGCTGTACATGGCCTCGGTATCCTGCACCGCGTCCGCGCTGTCGAGCAGCAGCTTGGCCGCGCCGCCGATCATGGTTTTGTATTCGGCGCCGCCTTTTTTCTTGAACACCGCCGCGAGGTCTTCCTCGGCCAGCATCAGCGTGCGCACCAGCGTTTCCACGCGCGCGCGGTGCGCTTGCAGAAAATCACTGCGCACGGCGTAGACATCGGAAATAATGCGGTTCGCGGTTTTGGTCGACAGCAAAATGCGCGCGCCCTTCACCGAATCTTCGGCGCCGCTGCCGACTTTGCCGCCGGAGGTCAGCGCCAGCGCATCGGGGATGATGACCATCGCCGCGTCGATGCCTGCCTGAGACAGCGCCGCGCGCGGCGTGTCCTGACTGCCCGTGAGGTCTTTCACCCAGCGGATGTTCACGTCTTTTAACGTCATGCCGCTGTCGCGCAACACCTTGGCGAGGTAATCGATGTGCGGGCCGTACGCCTGCAACGCGATGGTTTTGCCGCGCAGGTCCTGCGGCTGTTTGATGCTGCCCTTGACCACCAGCGCGTCGCCGCCCGCCGACCAGGTGAGTTGGTAGATCACCACCATTTTTGTACGCGGGTCACGATCAGTGACTTCGGCCACCTGCCCCAGCATGCCCATGGTGCCGCGCAGGAATGGCGAGCGGCACGCCACATAATTGTCGAGTTGCCGCGACAGCACATCTTCGCGCGCGAGCCGTACTTTCAGATTTGACTTGGCAAATAGACTGTTGCGCGCCGTGTCTATCTGACTGCCGTTGCCATGAATGGTCGCGATATCGCCGCCCCAGGTAATCAGCGGCAGCGGCAGCACATCGTGTGCGGGGCACGCGGCGACGGCGCCCTTGGCGATCTGGGTCAACGGCGGCGCGTCAATGAATTTTGCCGGCGCGGCGGGCGCGGCGTGTGCCGCCGAGGTAAATCCCGAAGACAGAACGCTCAAGAACAGGGATAAGGTGAAGGCAAGTTTCATTGGTTCGGTCCTCGTATGACTGGCTCGTGTGCAAGCGCCCAACCAAGCGGCTCGCCAATTGTCCATGAATTCCGTAGCATAATACGTAATATACGTAATAATGCAGTGGCAATCCACCGCGTGCATCGTACGGGTACGCCGCGAATATTGATCGCGGAGCGGTTGGTGAATCTGGAGCGGTAAATGGCGGAAACATTGGGTGATGCGATGGCGCGCAATGATCCGGCGCAGGCGCGGCGCTTGCTGCTGGCGGGCGCTGAACCTGATGCGGTGATGGCGGGTGATTGCACGCCGCTGGTGTATTGCGCCGCCACCGGGCGCACTGAACTGGTGAAACTGCTGCTCGCGTTTGGTGCGGACCCCGCGCGGCGCGATTCGGAGGGCCGTGCTGCAGCCGATTACGCCCGCGCGCGCGGCCATCAGGCCGTCGTTGACTTGATAGACG
>CAMDDY010000192.1 GCA_945893125.1 Bordetella parapertussis | reverse complement strand
CTGGCGCACACGGGTGCGGAATCGAATATCGCCGCGCGCTTTCCGCTGAAGGTGGGCGACGCTGATCGCGCGTTCACCGGCGCGGCGCATGTGTTTCGCGAAAAAATTTACCAGCATCGCGGCGGGCCGTTTTTCATGGAGTGCCGCGGCATCGTTGCCGAATACGATGCGCATCACGATGCCTACACGCTGCACGTGTCGTCCCAAGGCCCGCATCGCATCAAGCGCAGCATGATGGAAGTGTTCGGTTTTGGTGACCATCAGATCCGCGTGGTGACGCCCGATGTCGGCGGCGGCTTCGGCCCCAAGGGATCGTTTTACCCGGAGTACATCAACGTCGCCGCCGCCGCTGCACTGCTGCGTCGGCCGGTGAACTGGATCGAAGACCGGCGCGAGAATTTTCTCACCACGCATCAGGAACGCGACCAGTACTGGGACATGGAAATCGCGGTGGATGCCAACGCCAAAATCATCGGCGTGCGCGGACAACTGATACACGAGACCGGCGCCTATGTGCCGTGGGGCATCGTGCTGCCGTGGATCACCGCCACCACGGTGCCGGGGCCGTATGTGGTGCCGCACTTCAAGCTCGATGTGCTGTCGGTGTTCACCAACAAAATTCAGACCACGCCGGTTCGCGGCGCAGGACGACCCGAAGCGGTAACGACCATGGAACGCCTGATGGATCGCGTGGCGCGCGAACTAAAGGTTGATCGCGCCGAGGTACGGCGGCGTAATTTTATTCAGCCCGAGCAAATGCCGTACAAAGTCGGCATCATTTTCCGCGATGGACGGCCGGTGACCTACGACAGCGGCGATTACCCGGCAAGTCAGGCGGCTGCGCTGAAAAAGGCGGATTACGACGGATTTGCAAAACGCCAAGCCGAAGCCCGCAAGCAGGGGCGCTATCTCGGCATCGGCATGGCGAATGCCGTCGAAGCCACCGGACTCGGCCCCTATGAAAGCGCGACGGTGCGCGTGGCGACCTCGGGCAAGATCGTGATTTATACCGGCGCGACACCGCAGGGGCAATCGCACAAAACTACGCTGGCGCAGATTGCATCCGATCAACTCGGCGTTGATTTCAACGACATCACCGTAGTCACCGCCGACACCGCCACCACCGCGCTGGGCATTGGCAGTTTCGCCGCGCGCACGGCGGTGAATGCCGGTTCATCGGTACATATGGCGGCAATGGAAGTCGCCAGCAAAGCGAAAAAAATCGCCGCCGGCATGATGGAGTGCGTGGAGGACGATCTTGAATTGGTGGATGGCTATGTGCGTCTGAAAAGTGCGCCGGATGTGAAAAAAAGCCTGCGCGACATCGCCGTCAAATCCATCGGCATGCCGGGTTTCTCGATGGCCGGCGGGCTGCCGCCGGGGCTGGAACACACCGCGCATTTCACCCCCGATCAAGCGGTGTATTCCAGCGGTACGCACGTGGCCGAGGTCGAAGTCGATATCGAAACCGGCGAGGTCAAAATCGTGCGTTACACCGTGGCGCACGATTGCGGGCGCGTGATTAATCCGATGGTGGTTGAAGGCCAGGTCATCGGCGGCGTGGCGCACGGCGTCGGCAACGCGCTCTACGAACAACTCGCGTTTGACGAAAACGCACAACCGCTTTCAACCAATTTTGGCGAGTACCTGTTGCCGATGGCGGCGGACGTGCCCAAGGTGGACCTGGTGCATCTGGAAACACCATCGCCACTCAATCCGCTGGGCATCAAGGGCGCGGGCGAAGGCGGCACGATTTCCGCCATCGGCGCGTTACTCGGCGCGGTGGAACATGCGCTCGCGCCATTTAATGTGCGTATTGCGGAAGCGCCGATAACGCCGCAGCGGATTGTGGCGTTGCTGGGCAAACATGCACGGGGAAGGACTATATGAAAAGCACAAAAAACTTAACCTTGTCGTTCCCTGCGCGGCAGTAACGAGGATACTGTGCTTTTTCAATGGGCGCGGGATTCCTGTCAATACATGTTGAAAATTCCGGCGCGCGCTAAAATCCATACCCTCGGGTTGTCATTGCTCGCTTGCACGGTGATGTTGCTCGCGAAAGGCGCTGATGCGCAAACCTATCCCACCCGCCCCTTGCGCATGCTCATCCCCGCTGGCAGCGGCGGCGGCGTGGATACCGTGGCGCGCATCGTCGGCACGCCGCTCGCGGCGGCACTCGGCCAGCCGGTGGTGATGGAAAACCGTCCCGGCGCGGGCACCATGCTGGCGTCGGAACTCACCGCGAAATCAGCGCCCGACGGCTACACACTGCTGATGGTAACGAACAGCCATGTCATCAATGCCAGCCTGCACAAAAATCTGCGTTACGACCCGCTCAACGATTTTTCGGAAATCAGTTTTGTCACTACGCTGCCGTATTTGCTGGTGGTGCATCCCAGCGTGCCGGCGCGTTCGGCAAGAGAACTCATCGCGCTGGCGAAACAACATCCGGGCAAATTGTATTTTGCCTCGGCGGGCGCCGGCTCCGGCACGCATCTGGCGTTTGAATTGTTTGTCTCGTTGGCAAAAATAGATGCGGTGCATGTGTCGTACAAAAGCGGCTCGCCGGCGCTGGTGGATTTGTCGGGCGGGCACGTGCAGATGATGATCAGCAATATCATCAACTGCATGCCGTACGTGCGCAACAAACGGCTCGTCGCGCTGGGGATTTCATCGGCCAAGGCGTCGCCGTCGTTTCCGGATTTTCCGACGATGGCGGCGTCGGGCCTGCCGGGCTATGACGCCAGTGCGTGGTATGGCGTGCTGGCGCCCGCGCGCGTGGCGCCGGAAATCGTGGTGCGGCTCAATCGCGAGATCAATGCCATACTGCGCATGACCGACATCAAAGAAAAACTCGCTGCACAAGGCGCGGATGTGGCGGGCAGCACGCCGGAAGAATTCGCTGCGATCCTGCGGCGCGATTTGCAGAAGTGGGCCAAGGTTACTGCGGGCATGAAAATACAAAACCAATGATTTAATGATAACTAATTGTTTTTAAAGGATTATTTATGAGTAATCTATTCGACAAACTGGCCGCTGGCGAGATGGGGTTGGGCGTGTGGATCAAGGGCGGCCCGAGTTGGGTATCGACGATTGCGCGCGCCGGATTCGACTTCGTGCGGCCCGACATGATGTTCTCCGCCATCGATTGGCGCGAGCTCGATCACATCAACCGCACCGCGCAGGCGGTGGGTATCAGCACTTGGGTGCGTGTGCCGGCGAATCCGTGGCTCGGCGGCACGGAGTCGTTGCAGGTTACTGTTGATGTGGCGCGCGCGTTCAGTCTGGGCATTCCGTTTGTCGGCGCGTCGATTGCTTCCGCCGCACAGGCGCGCGCGTGCCTGGAAGTGTCGCGCGACTGGCATCGTTCCGGCGCGGGCGAGTATCCGAACTCGAATGAGTCCTTCGCCGCGATGAACAAGAAAGAAGCCAACGCCGCAGTGTTTGTGCCGCACATCGAAGCGGGCAACTCGATCAAGGAGATCGACGAAATCATCGCGCTTGACGGTCTGCGCATCATCATGCTGGCGATGACCGATTTAAGCCAGGCGATCGGCCTGCCGTTTCAATACGATCACCCGGAATTGTGGCGCGCGGTGGATCGCATCGTCGCCAAGGCGCAAGCGCGCAACATCGTCATCGCCGCCAACATGGGCTATGCGTTCACCATGCCCGAGCAGATGCGCGACCGCGTGAAACGCATGCACGAGCACGGCATCCGCATCTGCCTGATGCAGGGCGCGGACATCATGCTGGAAAATCTGGCGAAGGCCGTGCTCACGGATATACGCGGCGTGATCGGGTAAACGACTCGGCGGCGCGACAGGATGTGGTTGGGTAAGGCAGGGAGGCTGGAATGAATCTGGTGACACGCCTGATAGAAACCGGCACGATGCTGTTGTTTGTTCCGTTCGCGGCCTTGGCGCAGAGCAACTATCCAATCCAACCCGTGCGCGCCATCGTTACCACTGCGGCGGGCGGCGGACTCGATACGTTCGCGCGCCTGCTCACGCGCGAACTCTCCGCGCGCGCGGGACAGCAGTTTTTTATCGACAACCGGCCGGGCGCCGGCACCACCATCGGCGCCACGGCTGTTGCCAGAGCCAAGCCCGACGGCTACACCCTACTGCTGAATACCGCCGCGTTCGCGATCACGCCGGCGATGTTCCGCAAAATGCCCTATGACCCCGTGCGTGATTTCGCGCCGATCACGATGGGCGCATCCACGCCCAACTTGCTGGTGGTGCATCCGTCGGTGCCGGTGAAATCGGTCAAAGACCTGATTGCGCTGGCGAAGACACGCGCGGCGCAGGGCGATCCGATACTCTATGCGTCGGGCGGCAACGGCACCAATGGCCATCTGGCCGCCGCGCTGTTCGTCAACATGGCGCAAGTGCGCATGACCCATGTGCCTTATCGCTCCGGCTCGCTGGGGGTGATCGATCTGATCTCTGGCCAGGTTGCGCTGATGATCGACAGCCTGTCGAGCGTGATGCCCCAGGTGCGCGCCGGCAAGCTACGCGCACTCGGCGTGGCCAGTGCTCGCCCCAGCGCCGCCGCGCCGGGCATCCCATCCATCAATGAATCCGGCTTGCCCGGCTACGAGTCGGCGCAGTGGTACGGCATGTGGGCGCCGGCGGGCACGCCGCCGGAGATCATCGCGTGGCTGCACCGAGAAACCACCGCCGTATTGCGCTCGGCGGCCCTGCGTGAACGGCTCGCCGCCGAAGGGCTTGATGTGGTGGCGAACACGCCGGACGAATTTGCCGCGTTTATCAAAGCGGACATCGAGAAATGGACCAAGGTGGTGAAGGCCGCGGACATTCCGCTGATGTAAGGCAAGACGCCATCACACCATCGATCACGCCACCGGCAGCGCCCGCCCCGTATCCGATGCCTGCTTGATGGTATCGATGAAGTGATGCAGCCCGACGGCGGTTTCAAACGTCGGCAGGCGGCTCTGCGGCTTGCCGGTGCGGATCGCTTCGGCGAATAACGCATACATCTGCCCCACATTGAACGGATCGCCACGCGGAAAGCCCGCCGGCACATGCATGAAACGCTCGGGCAGCGTGAGATCCTTCAGCTCGTGGCTGCGCTGCGCGCCTTGAACCCGCAGCATTTCGCCGCGTTGTGACGACACGTTGCCGGTGGCGATCAGCGTGCCTTCCCGCCCGAAAATTTCCATGCGAAAGCCGCCGCCGGCCCACGGCACCGCGCCGACATGCACCGACGCCACCGCGCCACTCACTAATTGGCCGCTCACCAGCACGTTGTCCGGCGAGGTGACATCGACCATCTGCTTCGTGTCGGTTTCGTACCATTGCTTGGCCTGCGTCGTCACCATGCTCGCCACGCGCGCGAAGTTGCCCGCGACGAAGCGCAAGGCATCGATCACATGTCCGTTGGCGATGGTCATGGTGTTGGCGCCGAGACTCGCATCGCGCTGCCACGAGCGGCTGGTGGACCGCTCCAGCGCGCCGTCGCGCATGGTGGTGACGTGACACGCCAGCACCTCGCCCACATAACCGGATTCGATCAACTCTTTCATGTACAGCAGCGCGGGGCTGACGCGGGATTGCAAACCGCACGCCGTCAGCACGCCCCTGGCTTTGGCCAACGCCGTGAGTTCAACGGCTTCCGCCGTGTTGCGGCCCAGCGGCCACTCGGTGTAGACCGGCTTGCCCGCTTCGATAGCGGCCCGGGTCGGCTCATAGTGCGAGGGCACCCGCACCACCACCGCCACCGCGTCGATCTCCGGTGAAGCCACCATCGCGCGGACGTCGGTGAAGGCGAGCTTGGCGCCAAATGCCCTGCGTGCCGCTTCGGCACTCTCAGGGTTGCGCGTGCAGACGGCGGAGAGTTCGACATCCGGATGGGCCAGCAACGCTGGAAAGTGCGACTGCGAAGCCCACGTCGATTTAACGTTGGCGCCGATAAACCCCAGACGAATTTTGTTGGCCATGCTGCGTGCTCCTCGGAGTGATTGCGGTGGGCATTATTGCAGAGATCGGGGGTTCATTTGCAGGCCGCGCGGGCCCGGCTACTCCAGCCGCGCCCCCGACTGTTTAATCAGCGGCGCCCAGCGCGCAATGTCCGTCTTGAGAAAAACCGCGAACTGCGCCGGCGTATCACCGACGACTTCGGCACCGTCGCCGGCGATGCGTTCGCGGATCTCGCGCATTGCGAGTACTTTGATGATTTCGCCGTGCAGCCGGTTGACGATGGCGGGCGGCGTGCCGGCGGGCGCGAGCACGCCGTACCAGCCGATCACTTCAAATCCCGGTAGTCCCGCTTCAATGATGGTCGGCAAATCGGGTATCAACAGGCTGCGTTTCGCGCTCGTCACCCCCAGCGCGCGCAGGCGGTTGGCTTTGACCTGCGTCTGACCCGGCAGCAGTCCGGCGAAACTGTACTGCACCTCATTGGCGATCAGCGCAACGAGGGCCGGGCCCATGCCGCGATAGGGCACGTGCGTCACCTTGAGGCCGGTCATGGTTTTAAACAGCTCGCCCGCCAGATGCCCGCCGCTGCCGATGGCCGCCGAAGTGAAGTTGACGCGATCCGGTCGTGCCGCCACGTAGGCGATCAGCTCCTTGACGTTATGTGCGGGCAGCGCGGGATTGACCACCAGGATCAGCGCGGCGGAGGTCACCATCGACACCGGCACAAAATCCTTGATCGCGTCGTACGGCAGCTTTGGGTACAGGCTTGGCGTGGTGGTGTGCGAGGTCATGGTCATCAGGATAGTGTAGCCATCGGCCGGCGCTTTCGCCACGAGGTCGCTGCCGATGGTGCCGCTGGCGCCCGCGCGATTGTCGATAACGACTTGCTGGCCCAGGGCATCCGCAAGCTTTTGCCCGATGATGCGCGCAAGCATATCGACGGTGCCGCTGGGCGGCTGCGGCACGATCAGGCGTATCGGCTTGGATGGAAATCGATCCGTGGCCGGTTGCGCGGCCATCGCTGATTGCGTGACCGCAAGGCACGAGGCGAAGAGGGCGTATCGCGGATTCAATCTAAGCATCGATCAACTTTGTGTCGGATTTCTTTGCGGAATTTGGCGGGTGGGTGGCCGTGCTGCCTTGCGATCGGCATGGCGCGATTATAAGGGCTGGCCTCTATCGCCAGCGCTGCCAGCGCCGCGGGTGCCGCACGGTTGCCACATATGCCGCGCCCCTATAATGTTCGTGCATGTTTCCATCAGGCGGTGCATCGCTAATGCTGCAAGGCGATGGAATGAAACGAAAATTTTTAAATAAAAACATATACTTACATATCGCCCAGCATTGCACGATGATGCGCAGAGGAAACCCCATGATGGCTAAAATATTTCGCGGCGCGCTGACGGCGGCGCTGATGCTCTCGTCAGCAGGTTTCGCCGCCAGCGCGCACGCGCAAAGCGCCTACCCCTCGCGCGCGATACGCATGGTCGTCGCGTGGCCGCCGGGCGGCGGCACCGATGTGATCGCGCGCATTATTTGTGCGCGGCTGTCCGAATCGTTGGGACAGCAAGTCGTCGTCGATAATCGCGGCGGCGCCAGCACCATCATCGGCACCGACAATCTGGTGAAGTCCGCGCCGGATGGCTACACCCTGGGTTTTGCCACCAGCAATCTGGCGGTGAATCCTTCGCTCTACGCCAAGTTGCCGTACGATGCGCAGCGCGATCTGACGGCGGTGACGCTCGCGGCGAAGGGATTGTATGTGATGGCAGTGCATCCGTCGGTGCCGGCAAAAAGCGTGAAGGAACTGGTAAGCCTGGTCAAAACCGCCGGCGACAAATTCAACGTGTCGCTCGCCGGGCCGGGCTCGCCGCCACATTTGGCGCTGGCGCAGTTCAACACGCTGCTCGGCGTGAATCTCGCGGGCATTCACTACAAGGGTGCGTCGCCCGCCGCCACTGCGCTGATGTCGGGCGAGACGCAACTGATCTTTACCAGCTATCCGACCATCGCCGCGCACGCCAAATCGGCGCGCGTGCGCATCATCGCGGTGACCAACGCCAAACGCTCGGCCGCCACACCGGATATTCCCACCACGGTGGAGGCGGGCCTGCCGGGCTTTGTATTCGAGGAATGGTACGGCATCGTCGCGCCCGCCAAGACCGAGCGCGCGCAACTCGAGCGCATGAATGACGAAGTGCGCAAGGTGCTGGCGCAGAGCGATGTGAAAGACAAACTCATCGCCGTCGGCGCCGACATCGTGGGCGGCAGCGGCGAGGAATTCGCCGCGTTTATACGCGCTGAAACCACGCGCTGGGCGAAGGTGGTGAAAGCGGCGGGCATAAAAGCAGAGTAAGCCGCCGTGATTTATGGGAGGAGCGGTGGTATGAAGTTTTTTGTCGGGCCGGCGCTCGCGTGGCTGGCTGTGGCCTCCATCGCGCAGGCGCAGACGTATCCCATGAAACCAATACGCATGGTGCTGCCGTTTCCGCCTGGCGGCGGGCTGGATGTACTGGTGCGCATGATCAGCGTGCCGATGGCGGAAAGTTTGGGGCAACCCATCGTGCTGGATAATCGCACCGCCATCGACGGCATCGTCGCCGAAGACACCGTTGCGAAGGCCAACCCGGATGGCTACACCCTGCTCTCCGTCGCCAGCAGTCTCGCAATCAATCCGGCGCTGGGCCGCAAGCTGCCGTATGACACCACGCGCGACCTGGCGCCCATCACGCAGATCGCCTCGCAGCCGCTGCTGTTGATCACGCAGCCCGCGCTGGCGGTGAAATCCGTGCGCGATGTGATTGCACTGGCGAAAAAAACGCCGGGCGGCCTGAACTTCGGCTCGAGCTCCAGCGCCACGCATTTGCCGATGGAATTGTTTAACGTGATGGCGGGTACCCGCATGACGCATATTCCTTATCGCGGCGCGGCGCCGATGATCACTGCGGTGATCGGCGGACAAATTCAGTTGTGTTTTGGCGCGTCGTCATCCGTGATGCCGATGGTGAAAGCCGGGCGGTTAACAGCATTGGCCACCGGCGACAGCCGCCGCTCACCGCTGCTGCCCGAGATACCGACCGTCGCCGAGGCCGGTGTGCCCGGCTTTCACGCGGTGATCTGGTCGGGCATGCTCGCACCCGCGAAAACACCAACGGCGATCATCGAACGCATGAATGCCGAAGTGCTG
>CAMDDY010000191.1 GCA_945893125.1 Bordetella parapertussis | reverse complement strand
ATCGCACCTCGCCCACCCAACCTATTAATCAGAGTTGCACTTCGAATTTGAACTCGCGCATCATGAACGACGGCCAGCGCAAGTTCTATGAAGAAAATCTCGAGTGCGATTTTTCCTTTGAGATTCCCAATCTGGCGCGTTTTCGGGTCAATGCCTTCAACCAGAATCGCGGCGCCGGCGGCGTGTTTCGCACCATTCCGTCGAAGGTGCTGTCGCTGGAAGACTTGAAGGCGCCCAAATGCTTCGCCGACATCGCCAATCAACCGCGCGGCATGGTGCTGGTGACCGGCCCGACCGGCTCCGGCAAGTCAACGACGCTGGCGGCGATGGTGAACCACCTCAACGAAAACGAATATGGTCACATCCTCACCGTTGAAGACCCCATCGAATTCGTGCATGAATCCAAGAAATGCCTGATGAACCAGCGCGAGGTGGGGCCGCATACGATGTCGTTTGCCAACGCCTTGCGCTCGGCGCTGCGGCAAGACCCCGATATTATTCTGGTGGGTGAGATGCGCGATCTGGAGACCATTCGTTTGGCGATGACCGCCGCCGAGACCGGTCACCTGGTGTTCGGCACCCTGCACACGAGTTCGGCTGCCAAGACCATCGACCGTATCATCGATGTGTTCCCGGCGGAAGAGAAGGAAATGATTCGCTCGATGTTGTCGGAGTCGTTGCGCGCGGTGATTTCGCAAACGCTGCTTAAAACGAAAGACGGTACCAGCCGCGTCGCCGCGCACGAAATCATGGTCGGCACGCCGGCCATCCGCAACCTGATCCGCGAAGGCAAGGTGGCGCAGATGTATTCCGCTATTCAGACCGGCGCGCAACTCGGTATGCAAACGCTGGATCAGAACCTCCTGGATCTGGTCAAGCGCAACGTGGTGAGCCGGGAAGAGGCGCGCAACAAGGCCATGAACAAAGACAACTTCAACTAAGCGGTTGCCTCGCTGACGATATTTTTACGGTATTTTTTACATAATTTTTGAACGTGGGAGACACACATGGATAGAGATCAGGGCGTCAAATTCATGCACGATCTGCTGCGGGCGATGGTCTCGAAGAAGGCGTCCGACTTGTTTATCACGGCCGGCTTTCCCCCCGCGATCAAACTCGACGGCAAGATGATGCCGGTGGCCAACCAGCCGCTCACGCCGCAGCACACCGCCGATCTGGCGGCGTCAGTCATGAACGACAAACAGGCGGCGGAGTTTGAATCCACCAAGGAATGTAATTTCGCCATCAGCCCCGGCGGCATCGGTCGCTTTCGCGTCAGCGCGTTTGTGCAGCAGGGCCGTGTAGGCATGGTGCTGCGTACTATCGTGGCGAAAATCCCGAATTTCGAAGAACTCGGATTGCCCGGCGTATTGAAGGACGTGGTGATGGCCAAGCGCGGGCTGGTCATGATGGTGGGCGGCACGGGTTCCGGCAAATCCACCTCGCTGGCGGCGATGATCGGGCATCGCAATGAAAACTCTTATGGCCATATCATCACCATTGAAGATCCGATCGAATTCGTGCATGACCACAAAAACTGCATCATCACGCAGCGTGAAGTGGGCGTGGATACCGATAGCTGGATGGCAGCGCTGAAGAACACACTGCGCCAGGCGCCCGATATCATTCTTATCGGCGAGATTCGCGATCGAGAGACCATGGATTACGCGATTGCGTTTGCCGAGACCGGCCACTTGTGCCTCGCCACGCTGCATGCGAACAGCGCCAACCAGGCGCTGGATCGCGTGATCAACTTCTTTCCCGAGGAACGCCGGCATCAATTGCTGATGGATCTGTCGCTTAACTTGCGCGCCATCGTTTCGCAGCGGCTGTTGCCCAAACGCGACGGCAAGGGGCGGGTGGCGGCGGTCGAGATCATGCTTAATTCGCCGCTGATTTCCGACTTGATCTTCAAGGGAGACGTGCATGAGATCAAGGAGATCATGAAAAAATCGCGCGAACTTGGCATGCAAACCTTCGATCAGGCGTTGTTTGACATTTACGAAGCGGGCCTGGTTACCTACGAGGATGCGTTGCGCAACGCCGATTCGCTGAATGAACTCAGACTCACGATCAAGCTTCAGGGCAAGGACGCCAAAGACAAGGACGTGATGACCGGCATCGACCATCTGCAAATCACCTGATTTCTCCGGCTGATTGACAGGATAAGTTCTTATCCTGTCAATCCTGTCGATGTTTTTCGGAGTTGTCCCGCGCCGGCGCGGGTTTCACCCGCCGCATGCTGCCGGACACGAGTTTGTATTCAAATAGCCGGCATTCCAGCGCGCCGTTAAACAGCGGCGTGCGTTTCGACGCGGACAGGCCGATGCCTTTCGCCAGTTGCATGTCCGAGGACAAAATATAGGCGGTCCAGCCGCTGAATCTTTTTTTCAGCGCATCACCGAGTTGCGGATAAAACGCCGCCAGTGCGTCGCGATCTTCCAACCGCACGCCGTACGGTGGATTGGTGACGATGATGCCTCCGGACCCGGTTAAAACGGTCGGCGCGGGCATTTCAAACACGTTGGCTTGTTTGAGCGAAACTTTGTCGGCGAGATCGAGTTCGTCGAGATTGGCGCGCGCCAGCGCCAGTGCATCGCCTCGCAGGTCCGATCCATAAATATTTGTTTTTATTGAGTTATTTTCGGACGCATAGGCCTTTTCCCGTAACGCATCCCAGGCACCGGGATCAAAATTCAACAGCTTTTCAAAGCCAAACGCACGGCCGATGCCGGGCGCGCGGTTTGCCGCGATTTGCGCGGCCTCGCACAGAATGGTGCCGCTGCCGCACATCGGATCGAGCAACGGCACGTCCGGCGTCCAGCCCGAAAGCGCCAGCATGCCCGCCGCGAGATTCTCGCGCAGCGGCGCTTCGCCCGCCTCGCGCCGGTAGCCGCGCTTGAACAGCGGCTCGCCGGACAGATCAAGATACAGCGTGACATCGGTGGCGGTGAGAAACGCATGCACGCGCACATCGGGGGCGTGGGTGTCGATGCTGGGGCGCAGGTTGGTGCGCGCGCGAAACACATCGCAGATCGCGTCCTTGATACGCAGCGTGATGAAATCGAGACTTTTCACCGGCGCCTTGATCGCTGACACGTTCACGCGAAGGGTGCGTTCCACGGTGAACAGCTTCGGCCAATCAATTTTTTGCGTGGCGTCGTAGATATCCTGATCGCTACTGGTGGCACGGTAAGGCGCTCGCCCCACGTGCCACAACACGCGGCTCGCCACGCGGCTGTGTAGATTGACGGCATAGCCCAGCGCGATCGATCCCGAGGTTCCCGCAAAATGCACGCCGCCATCAACCGGTTTTACGTGCTGCGCTTGCAGCGCGGCGAGTTCCCTGGCGAGCACCGCTTCCAGCCCGCGTGGACAGCTTGCAAAAAATTGTGTGCTAATCACAGGCGCATCACAGATCGACGTACACTTCGAACAAAATACGTTGCCACGGATTGCGCGCTTGCGCGAGCTTGACGATGCGCGCTTTCACCGGCGCGCCGCGATCCATCTGTCGCGCAACATCGGCGTTTTCGCGGCGCGGGATGTAGCCGAGCCGGCTGCCATTCCACTCCACGCGCACCGCGTTGGCGTCGTGCGGGTTGTCGCGTTCGCGCACCAGCGTCAGTGCGTCGCCCAGCTTTATCTCATCCCAGCGCGCTTTTCCGTCGTAGAACTGGAATCCCGCCAGCGGGGACTGTTGCACGATGATGCTGGCGTCGGCGCAGACAACGGCGGGCATCAAGGCAAGCAACAGGGTGGCTATGAAGGTGCGCATGCAGTTAGAACGGTTTGACCACGGTGAGGATGACAACCAGCAGCAGAATGACGGTGGGAATTTCATTAAACCAGCGAAACCACACATGCGAACGTGTGTTGCGGCCTTGTTCAAACTTGGCAAGCAAGCGCCCGCAGCCGTGGTGATAGCCGATCAGCACCGCGACCAGCGCGAGTTTTGCGTTTAACCAGCCGCTGCTTAAGCCTTGGTGGAAATACGCGAGCCACAGCCACACACCGAATGCCAGTGCAAAAACCGCCAGCAGCGTCATGAATCGATAAAGCTTGCGCGCCATGGCGACCAAACGCGCGTGCGCCGCGGCGTTATCTTCCATTGCCAGATTCACCAGGATGCGCGGCAAATAGAACAGCCCCGCGAACCACGAGATGACGAAAAAGAGGTGTACGGCCTTAATCCATAACATATTGATTTATTTAAGAATTCTTTTGCGCAGTAAATGCCTTGCGATGCCGTAGCTTACACCCGCATAGAGTATCAGCACCAACCCATGCAGCCACGCGTGAAGCGGCAACGCGCCGGTCATCAGCGGACGCGACAGCGCCACCGCGTGTGTCAGTGGCAACAACTGTGCGACGGCTTGGATCGCGCCTGGCAATTGGTCCGGCGGGAAAAACACCCCGCATAACAGCATCATCGGTGTGATCGCCAGCGTGAAGTAATACATGAAAAAATCGTAGCTCGGCGACAACGCGGTGACGATAAGCCCCAATCCCGCGAACACCAGGCCGGTCAACAGTATCACCGGAATAATCAACAGCGCCAGCGCCGAGCCGACGAGGCCCAACGCAGCGGCGACCACCAGTACCGCGCAGCCCGACAGCACGCTCTTGCTCGCCGCCCACACCCATTCGCCCAATATCACATCGTCCAGCGACAGCGGCGCGTTGATGATGGCGTCCCAGGTGCGCTGCACCTGCATGCGTGAAAAAGCCGAGTACATGGCCTCGAACGACGCGGTGAACATGGTGGATGAACACACCACACCGCCTGCCAGAAACGCCACGTAACTCACCCCCTGCATTTGCGGCAGCATACTGCCCAGGCCATAACCCAGTCCCAGCATATACAGCATCGGATCGGCGAGATTGCCCAGCATCGAGGGAATGGCGAGTTTGCGCCACACCATCAGGTTACGCCGCCACACGTGGAGAAAGCGCAGGTTAATCACGCAGTTCCCGCCCGGTCAGTTTGAGAAATACATCCTCCAGATTCGCGCGGCGATGCAGGTAACGCAAATCGTGGCTGGCGCCGTGCTCAGTTTGATTGGCAAGGTCGGCCACCAACGCATGTGCGTCACGCGCATAACAAAACACCGTCTCGCCGTGTTTTTCGCAGCGCTCGGCCAATTGGCCGCCGCCGGCCGCCCATGCATCGGCGCCGTCGCCGTACACTTCAACCACCTCAGGCTCGATATGGGCCGCGATCAATTCGCGCGGTGTGCCGATGGCAATAATCCGTCCGTGATCCATGATGGCGAGGCGGTGGCACAGCCGCTCGGCTTCTTCCATGAAATGCGTGGTCAGGAGCAGCGTTTTGCCGCGCAGCATCAGTTGCCGCAGCCGCTCCCAGATCAGATGCCTTGCTTGCGGATCAAGACCGGTGGTCGGTTCGTCGAGAAACAGCAATTCGGGATCATTGATCAGCGCACGTGCCAGCGTGAGCCGCCGCTTCATGCCCCCCGAAAGCGTTTGAATACGCGTATCCGCGCGCGCCGTCAGGCCCGCGTAGTCGAGCAATTCGGGGATGCGCCGCTCGACTTCGGCGCGCGTGATGCCGAAATAGCGCCCGTATACCAGCAGGTTTTCACGCACCGTGAAATCGGGATCCAGGTTGTCGAGTTGCGGCACCACGCCCACCCGCGCGCGTGCTTCGCGCGCGTGCGTCGCAACGTCGTGATCTAGCAAGGTGATGCTGCCGCTGTCCGGTTGCGTGAGACCCAGCACCAGGCGCAGCGTGGTGGTCTTGCCGGCGCCGTTGGGACCGAGCAGACCAAAACATTCGCCGGGCACGAGATCGAAATCGAGACCCGCGACGACCTCGCGTCCGTCATACGACTTGCGCAGCTTACTGACAGCCAGATGCGTCATGCGCACCAGCGCGTGACGATTTGCGCCAGCAGATGCAGGCGGCCATGGAAAAAATGTTCGCCGCCGGGCACCACCACCACCGGCAGATTCTGCGGACGCGCCCAATCGAATACCGCCGCGAGCGGCGCCACGTCATCGTGCTCGCCGTGAACGATCAGGGTGTTTTCCGGCGCCGTTTCCGTGGCAAAGCGATTGACCGCGGGCCCCACCAGCACCATGCGTTCGCAGGGCAACTGTTTGGCGACGCGCGTTTGCACAAAGCAGCCGAACGAAAAGCCGGCCAGCAGCAAGGCACGTGTGTCAAAGCGCGCCATCGCGTATTCGGCAACGGCGATCAGGTCGGCGGTTTCCCCTATCCCCTGGTCGTGAACGCCGTCGGTGGCGCCCACGCCGCGAAAATTCGGCCGCACCGCCACGTAGCCCAGCGCATTAAACGTGCGCGCCAGCGTGGTCACCACCTTGTTGTCCTTGGTGCCGCCCTGCAAGGGGTTGGGATGGGCGATCAGCGCGATGCCGCGCACGGGGGCATCACCCGGCGTGTGGATATCGGCTTCGATATTGCCCGCGGGGCCGGGGATCAACAAGGTTTCGGCGGATGGGGGCATTTTCTCAAAGGATGAAGGCGGAAGGATGAAGGATGAAAACGATCAACAGCAAACCACGCGCCAGGTTGTTTTCATCCTTCATCCTTCATCCTTCATCCTTCATCCTTCATCCTTCATCCTTCATCCTTCATCCTTCATCCTTCATCCTTCATCCTTCATCCTTCATCCTTCATCCTTCATCCTTCATCCCTCAGATTTTCAGCCGTTCCACCACCCGCCCATGGACCAAATGTTCCTGCACGATTTCGTCCACGTCTTCCTGATCGACGTAGGTGTACCAGACTTCCTCGGGGTAGATCACCATCACCGGGCCTTCGTCGCAACGGTCGAGGCACCCCGCCATGTTGACGCGCACCTTGCCCTTGCCGTTTAACTTGAGTGACTTCACCTTGTCCTTGGCGTAGTCGCGTATTTTGCTTGCGCCATGGTTGTTGCAGCAATTCGCACCCGCGTCGCGCTGGTTACAGCAAAAGAAAACGTGCCGTTCAAAATAACTCACGATGTTGCGCCCCTTTTTCGATAGCAGGGGCGCATTATAAGCCGAACACCAAGGCGGTTCATGACGGCTGGCGCGCGCGATCCTGCCGCGATACCGCAATGAGATATGCCAGGGCCAGCAAGGGCCACAGCTCGGACAAGGCGCGCAATATCGCCGAAAAGCTCAGCAGATGACTGACGCGGCCGCTGGCCAGTGGCGGCGGCACGTTGAAGTACGGGTTGTCGGGCGCGAGATTGATGGCCGCCAGCGCGAACAGGATAAACAGCATCGCAAGCCACAAGCGCGCTTGATGGCCCAGGGAGAGCAGGCCCACCAGCAGCACCATCACGCCCATGGTGAGGCCGAGCATGACGCCGGGCGTTACCCAGGCGAATGCCCCCAGCGATTTTGAAAACACCGCTGTGATGAGCATTTTCAACGCGATGGCCGCCACGATGAAAGCGGCAATCACCAGGCCGCGGCGCGCGTCTTTTCGCAGCAACGTGGACAGCATCAGTCCCAGGCCCAGCAGGTTGAAAAACACCACCGCGGCTTCGGTGGTGAGATACAGTCCCGGCGTGTGAAAAAAATACACCGGCAGATCGAAGGTGGCGCGCAGATGGCCGGTACCAAACATCTGCGTCAGCGGATCCAGTTGCGTGATGACCCACAGTCCCGCGATGAGCAGGCCGGTTTCCGTCAGCGCGCCCGCGCTAAATACCCGGTTGCGCCACGCAATGAGTCGCGCGCCGATAAGTTGTGACGGCGAAAACAAGTGCGCCGCCAGCGCGCCGATCAGCCCGCCGGTGCTGTTGGCCAGCACATCGATGTTCGAGGGAATGCGCGCGGGCAAAAACAATTGCATGGTTTCCATGGCGACGCTGACGGTTGCCGCGAGCAACGCGCCGGCGATCACCGACAGTACCGGTCGCAGAAATGACCGCAATCCCAGGGCAAGCATGAAGCCGAGCGGCAGGTACGCAATCGCGTTGGCGAGCACGTCTTCGAGCGTGATATAACGCGGCCACGCGGCGGTGAGAAATCCGTAAAGGTCTTCCGGCGGAAGCCGCCAGCCGCGAAAGGGTTGCAGGCTGGCGTACGCGATGGTGAGCAGGTAAGCTAACGCCAGTACCAGCGCCAGCTTGTAGACATGCGGCACCGGGGGCGCGTGCGTGTTGACACTCATTTCAGATACTGACGCCATTGCGCAAATATTACGACATTTTTAACGGCGACGCCGACGGCATTTGCGCGCTGCATCAGTTGCGATTGGAGGAGCCGCGCGATGCACAGCGGATTACCGGCGTCAAGCGCGATGTGGCGCTGCTTGCGCGCGTCGATGCCGCGGCCGGCGACGAAATCACGGTGCTGGATATTTCAATGAAAACCAACGCTTCCGCGTTGGCGAAGCTGCTGGCACGCGGCGTGACGTGCCGTTATTTTGATCATCACGCGGCGGGTGTGATTCCCGCCCACGCGAGGCTCAGCGCGCATATCGATACCGCGTCCGATGTGTGTACCAGCCTGATTGTGGATCGTTATTTGTCGGGCCGCCAACGGGCGTGGGCCGTGGTCGCGGCGTTCGGCGACAATCTGGTTGAACCGGCGATCGCCGCCGCGCAGCCGCTGGCGCTCGATCACACCGATCTCGCGCGCCTGCACGAGCTGGGTGATTGCCTGAACTACAACGCGTATGGCGAAACCATCGATGATCTGCATTACCCGCCGGAAGACTTGTATGAAGCGATCATGCCGTACCGAGATCCGCGCAAATTCATGATCGATGAGCCGGTGTTCGAGGTGCTGAAGAGCGCGTACCACGAAGACCTCGAACGCGCCGAAGCGATCAAGGCGGAATTCGCCGATGACAGCGCCGCGCTGTACGTGTTGCCCGATGCGGCGTGGTGCCGCCGGGTGAATGGGCTGCTGGGCAACCGGCTGGCGCAGGAACATGCGCGGCGCGCGCACGCGGTGCTGGTGACCAAACCGGGCGGCTACACGGTGAGTGTGCGCGCGCCGGTGTCGAATCCGCGGGGCGCGGATGTGTTGTGTTCGCGTTTTGCCACCGGCGGCGGGCGCAAGGGCGCGGCGGGGATTAACCTGCTGCCGGCATCCAAGCTGACCGCGTTTATCGATGCATTTCGCGCGGCGTACTCGTAGCGTGGATCGCATCGCGGGGGAGTG
>CAMDDY010000190.1 GCA_945893125.1 Bordetella parapertussis | reverse complement strand
GAAGAATATCCCAGCGTCCGCCGTAGTTGGCCGCGATATTCAGTGTCAGGGCTTTATTATGCTTTGTTTTTTCTTCGGCATCCTGAACCAGGCGGATGATTTTTTCGTCAAAGCGGGACAGATCGCCGATCACACGAAATCGGATGTTGTTCTGATGCAACTTGGCGATTTCGTTCTCTAGCGCCTGCACAAACAATTGCATGAGAAATTTGACTTCATCCATTGGCCGCCGCCAGTTTTCGCTGCTGAACGCAAACAGCGTCAATTGCTCGACGCCCCGTTCCGCGCAGGTGCGCACGGCGCTGCGCACCGAATCGACACCGCGCTTGTGGCCGGCGATGCGCGGCAGGAAGCGCTGCTTCGCCCATCGCCCGTTGCCATCCATGATGATGGCGATATGGCGCGGAATTTGCTGCGCGTCGGGTATCGTTTGGGTGGAACTGGGGATGGGCGGCGTGATGGTCACGAAGCTTAAACCGCCATCAGTTCGGCTTCCTTGGCCTGCAGCGCCTTATCGATCTCGGCGATATGGCGGTCGGTAAGCTTTTGTATGTCTTCCTGCGCGCGGCGTTCTTCGTCCTCGGCAATGGATTTTTTCTTAAGCAGTTCTTTCAGTTGATTATTGGCGTCGCGGCGCACATTGCGCACCGCTACTTTCGCGTTTTCACCTTCGCCCTTGACGATTTTGGTGAGGTCGCGCCGGCGTTCTTCGGTTAGCGACGGCATCGGCACCCGCACGATCTCGCCTGTCGTGCTGGGGTTCAGCCCCAGGTCCGCGTCGCGTATCGCTTTTTCAATCACGCTCGCCATCTTTTTTTCCCATGGCGTCACGCCAATGGTGCGCGCATCAATTAACGTCACGTTCGCAACACCGGGAATCGCCGTGGGCGTGCCGTAATAATCCACCATCACATGATCCAGTATGCCCGGGTGCGCGCGTCCCGTGCGCACTTTTGCAAGATCCGCTTTCAGCGCCTCGAGCGACTTCTTCATCTTCTGCTCGGCGGTACTCTTGATAATCGGAATCATGATTTCCTCCGCTGGTCTGAATTACGCATGCGCTCAGGCATGTACCATGGTGCCTTCATCCGCGCCCATGACCACGCGCTTCAAGGCGCCCGGCTCAAAAATACTAAACACGTTGATCGGCAGTTTTTGATCGCGGCACAAAGTCAGCGCGGTTGCATCCATCACTTTGAGATTTTTGACAATCGCTTCATCAAACGACAGGCTTTTATAGCGCACGGCATTTGCATCTTTTTTCGGATCGGCGCTATACACGCCATCGACCTTGGTCGCTTTCAACACCAGTTCGGCGTTGATTTCCATGCCGCGCAATGCCGCCGCCGTGTCGGTGGTAAAAAAAGGATTGCCGGTGCCGGCCGCGAAAATCACGATTTTTCCCTCTTCAAGGTAGCGCATCGCCTTGCCGCGAATGTATGGCTCTACGACCTGCTCCACGTTCAGCGCCGATTGCACGCGGCTGATAATGTTCGCGCGGCGCATGGCATCCTGCAACGCCAACGCATTCATGATGGTCGCGAGCATACCCATGTAATCCGCGGTGGCGCGATCCATCTGCGCCGCCGCCGGCGCCACGCCGCGAAAAATATTACCGCCGCCGATTACCACGGCAATTTCAACACCCAGTTTTGCCACATCACCGATTTCGCCAACGATGCGCTCGATTACCGCCTGATTAATACCGTAACTGTCCTCGCCCATCAACGCCTCGCCGCTCAGTTTAACGAGGATGCGCTTGTAGACGGGCTTGTCCGGCATGTTCAGGATTTCCTTAAGTATATGTTTTTAAATACTATTTATTTGCGGCACTCACGGCAGCCATCACTTCGGCGGCGAAATCGTCCTTCTTCTTCTCCATCCCTTCACCGACGATATAAAGCGTGAACGATGACACTGACGCAGTATTCGCCTTGAGCAACTGCTCGACTGTTTGCTTGTCATTCTTGACAAACATCTGGCCCAGCAGCGTCACCTCTTTCAGGTATTTTTGCACCGAACCTTCAACCATTTTCGCCACGATATCGGCGGGCTTGCCCGACTCGTCTGCCTTGGCCGTCGCGATGTCGCGTTCTTTCTGGATTAACGCCGCCGGCACCTGCTCCTTGGACAGCGACACCGGTTTGGCCGCGGCGATATGCATCGCCAGATCCTTGCCCAGCGATTCGTCGCCCCCCACCACGTCGATCATTACGCCGATTTTCGCGCCGCCGTGAATATAGGTTGCCAGCTTGCCTTGCGCCGGCACGCGCACGAAGCGGCGCAAACTGACGTTTTCGCCGAGTTTGCCGACCAGCGTTTTGCGCGCCTCTTCAAGCGACGCGCCGTTCAGTTCAAGCGCCGACAACCCAGCCACATCGACCGGATTCTTGCTCGCCACCAATGCCGCCGCTGCCGTGGAGAACGCCAGAAAATCGGCATTCTTCGCCACAAAATCGGTTTCGCAATTCACTTCCAGAATGGCGCCCAACTTGCCATCGGCCGACACATGCGTGGCAACCACGCCTTCCGCCGCGACACGTGACGCCGCCTTCGATGCCTTATTGCCGAGCTTTATCCGCAGAATTTCCTCGGCCTTGTTCATATCACCGGCCGCCTCGGTCAGCGCTTTCTTGCATTCCATCATCGGCGCGTCGGTCTTCTCGCGCAGTTCCTTCACCATGCCCGCGGTAATTTCCGCCATTGCAAACTCCGTCCGTTAAAAAAAAGGGGCGCCCTGTTTATCCGAGCAGCCCCTGATGGATGCTATTGCTGTTTTACTTGCCTACACCCTCGTCTTCTTCAACGAATTCTTCGCCGCCCGGCGCCACGATCTCGCTCAGGCTGTCGTTGCGTCCCTCGAGAACCGCATCCGCCATACCGCGTGCATACAAGCGAATCGCGCGGCTGGAATCATCGTTACCCGGAATCACGTAATCGATGCCTTCCGGCGTGTGATTGGTATCGACCACGCCGATCACCGGGATGCCCAGCTTGTTGGCTTCCGCCACGGCATTTTTCTGGTAACCCACGTCAATCACGAACATCGCGTCGGGCAAGCCATCCATATCCTTGATGCCGCCCAGGCTACGCTCGAGTTTCGCCAGTTCGCGCTGGAACAACAGGCCTTCTTTCTTGATGAGTTTTTCCACCGAGCCATCGGCGACCATCGCCTGCATATCCTTAAGGCGCTTGATCGACAGCTTGACCGTCTTATAGTTGGTCAACATGCCGCCCAGCCAGCGGTCATCCACGAACGGTGTCGTGCAACGAATCGCTTCTTCGCGAATAATCTCTTGCGCCTGGCGCTTGGTCGCCACGAACAACACCGTGCCGCGATTGGCGGTCAGTTTGCGCACGAACTTCAGCGCATCCTGATACATCACGATGGTTTTTTCGAGATTAACGATGTGAATCCGGTTGCGGTGGCCGAAAATATAAGGGGCCATCCGCGGATTCCAAAATCGGGTTTGGTGTCCAAAATGCACACCGCATTCCAGCATTTCACGCATAGTGACTGACATAACTTCTCCTGTTTGGGTTGAGCCTCCATCCGCCAATATCCTGATACTTCAGGACACCCAATGTGCAAACGTTCAAACGTTCGTATGCACGGGGCGGATGTGCGTATTTGTAACCCCACCTGGTTCCCGGTGACAACCACCGGCAATGCCAAATTGAGCTAACTTGCTATTTTAGCATGATAATTTCCCTTTCCTCAAGCCAAGTCTTGGGTAAGCAGATTATCCAGCTCAGTAATAATATTATTTAAAAACAAGTACTTGCCGCAGATAGGTCATCCGCGGATTGCGCCCGGCACATTCTGAAATACAATAGCGCCCTTTGCAAAACAAGGACTTACCGCGCCAACGCGCGGCCACCGCATGCCGATAGAACTCAAATCACCCGCCGACATCGAAAAAATGCGCGTTGCGGGCAAACTCGCTGCGGAAGTGCTCGACTACATCGCGCCCTTTGTCACGGCGGGCCGTACCACAAACGATATCGATCAACTGTGCCATGACTACATGGTGAACGAGCAGAAAACGATTCCCGCGCCGCTTCATTACTGCCCGCCCGGTTATTCGCCGTATCCGAAATCCATCTGCACTTCGGTCAACCACGTGATTTGCCATGGCATACCCGGCGAGAAAAAACTCAAAAACGGTGACGTGGTCAATGTCGACATCACGGTCATTAAGGACGGTTATCACGGGGATACCAGCCGCATGTTTTATGTCGGCATGCCATCGATACAAGCCAAGCGTCTGTGCGAAATCACCTATGAATGCATGTGGCGCGGCATCCGTAAAGTCGCGCCCGGCGCGCGCCTGGGTGACATAGGCCATGCGATACAAAGTTTTGCCGAAAGCAACGGCTTTAGCGTGGTGCGTGAGTTCTGCGGTCATGGCATCGGTAAAAAATTTCACGAAGAACCACAAGTCGTTCACTATGGACGACCCGGCACCGGCTTGACTCTCAGCGCCGGCATGACGTTCACCGTCGAGCCGATGATCAACGCCGGCAAGGCGGACATCCGCGGACTCGCCGACGGCTGGACCATCGTCACCAAGGATCACAGCCTGTCAGCGCAATGGGAGCACACGGTGCTCGTCACCGAATCCGGCTTTGAGGTGCTGACGGTATCGCCGGGCATGCCGCCCGAACCGGCAACGGCATAGTCATGAACGGCGCCGCGCTTGCCGCGCATGACGGCGCTGCGCACACCGAACGCTGGAAGGCGGCACTCGAAAGCGGGCGCGCGACACTGCGCGAGAAATTCGAACTCAAGCCCTCCGCGCCTGATCTGCTGCGCAAACACTGTGCGCTGGTCGATCAACTCCTGCGCGAGGTATGGCACGCCCATGATCTGCCGCCGGGTCTCGCGCTGGTGGCCGTTGGCGGCTACGGACGCGGACAACTGTTTCCCTACTCCGATATTGATTTGCTGATACTCCTCGACCAGCCGGCCGGCGATGCAATGCAGGAAAAATTGCAGCGTCTGGTCGGCGCGTGGTGGGACCTCGGTCTTGAAACCGGCCACAGCGTACGCACGGTCGCCGAGTGCGTGGAGATCGCGCGTCAGGACATCACCGCGCAAACCAATATGCTGGAGCCGAGATGGCTCGTCGGCAATCGCAAGCTCTACAAACAATTTGTCGACGGCACGCAGGCCGCGCTGGATCCGCTGGCGTTTCTTCAGGCAAAGCGCCTGGAGCAGCAACAGCGCCACACACGCTACGAAGAAACCAATCTAGAGCCCAACGTTAAAGAACGCGCCGGCGGCTTGCGCGATTTGCATCACATCCTGTGGATCTCCCGTGCTGCGGGTTTCGGCAAAAGTTGGCGCGACCTGGTGCGACGCGGCGTCATTACCGATGCCGAATCACGCGACCTTCAACGCCATGAGCGGTTTCTGCATGCCTTGCGCATCCGTTTGCACTATCTGGCGGGGCGCCGCGAAGACCGGTTGATTTTTGATTTGCAGTCGGCGCTGGCCAAGCAATTTGGCCTGTCCAACCGCGCCAACCGGCTGGCGAGCGAACAGTTGATGCAGCGTTATTATCAATCCGCCAAGGCGGTCGCGCAGATAGACAGCATCGTGCAGCAGAATCTGCGCTCGCGCCTTACCGGTGCGCGTAACATCAAGTTGCAGCCGCTCAACGAAAATTTCGGCCTGCGCAACGAAGTGCTGGCGATACGCCGCGATGATGTGTACGAAAAACATCCGCAGGCCATACTCGAAACCTTTCTGCTGCTGCAACAGCATCCCGAAATCAAAGGCATAGGCGCAAACACCCAGCGTGCCCTGTGGCGCGCGCGAAAATCAATGAAGATCGCCTATCGCCGCGTGCCGTTGCATCGCGAGCAGTTCTTGAATATCCTGCGCAGCGATGACCGCGTGGTGCGCGAACTGCGCCGCATGAACCAACTGGGCATCCTCGGCGCCTATCTGCCCGCGTTCGGCAAAGTTGTCGGCCAAATGCAGCACGATCTGTATCACGTCTACACCGTTGACGAACACATCCTGCGCGTGATTCGCAATCTGCGCCGTTTCGCGGTGCCGGAACTTGCGCACGAATTCCCCTTGTGCAGCCGTCTGCTTTCCGAATTCGACAAGCCCGAAGTGCTTTATCTCGCGGGGCTCTTTCACGACATCGCCAAGGGCCGCGGCGGCGATCATTCCACGCTGGGCAAGGCTGATGCCGCGCGTTTTTGCAAGGCGCACGGCTTGTCGACCGAAGATTGCACGCTGGTGGTATGGCTCGTCGAGCAGCACCTGATGATGTCAAGCACGGCGCAAAAGCAGGATCTATCCGATCCCGAAGTAATACAGGCATTCGCCGCAAAAGTGCTTACCGAACGACGGCTCATCGCGCTTTATCTGGTAACGGTCGCCGACATACGCGGCACCAGCCCAAAAGTATGGAATGCGTGGAAAGGCAAATTGCTCGAAGATTTATTTCTCATCACGCAACGTCTGCTCAGCGGCAATATGCCCACGGTGGAGAACAGCCAGCGCGCCCGTCAGGACGAAGCCCGCCATACGCTGCGTTTGTATGCCATCGACGACGACACCATCGACAAATTCTGGAGCAAGCTCGATACCGCTTATTTCCTGCGTCACGACCCGCAGGAAATTGCATGGCACACGCGCACGCTGTATTACCGTGCGCAGGCAACCGAACCGGTTATCAAGGCGCGCCCGTCGCGCGCCGGCGAGGGATTGCAAGTCATGGTGTACGTGGCCGATCAGCCGGAGCTTTTCGCGCGCATCTGCGGGTTTTTCGAAAGCATACGTTACAACATTCACGAAGCGCGCATCTACACAGCACAGTACGGCTACGCGCTCGATACTTTTCAGGTGCAGGACCCCGATAATTCGAATGTCGATTACCGCACGCTCACGGCCTACATTGAACATGAGTTGGGCGAGCGGCTGCGTCTTAAAGCGCTGCTACCGCCGTTAACCGTGCCACGTATCAGCCGCCAGTTACGGCACTTTCCCATTTCCCCTGAAGTGAGCATTCAGAAAGATGACCGGGGGGTGTACCAGGTGCTTTCCATTATTGCCGGCGACCGCCCCGGCTTGTTGTCACGCATTGCGCGCATTTTTGTCGCTTACGGCATTAATCTGCATACCGCCAAGATCAACACGCTTGGATCGCGGGCGGAAGATACGTTTCTGATTACCGGGGAAACGCTTAACGATCCCAAAAAAGTGGTGCGCATGGAAAACGACTTGATCGAAACCTTGAAAATCCCGGTTCGTTAGTCGTCCGCAATATCCTCGCCGGGAAACAGTTCGGCGGTAAACCCGAAATTTCGCATGTCGCGTATGCGCATCGGGTACAGTATCCCCGCCAGATGATCGCATTCGTGCTGCACCACGCGCGCATGAAAATCGCTCACCGTGCGATCCATCGCCTTGCCTTTTTCATCAAAGCCCTGGTAACGTAAATTCACAAAGCGCGGCACCAGGCCGCGCATGCCTGGAACAGACAGGCAACCTTCCCAACCCTCTTCAATCGCCTCGTCCACCGGCGTCAGAATCGGATTGATCAGAATGGTGAACGGCACCGCTTCGGCATCCGGATACCGGGGATTGGCTTCAATCCCAAAAATCACGACCTGCCAATTCACGCCGATCTGTGGCGCGGCGAGGCCCGCACCGCTAAGCGACGCCATGGTGTCGCGCATATCGGTGATAAGTGCTTTTAATTCCGCAGTGCGAAACTTTTTGACAGGGCGGGATTTTTCCAGCAACCGCGGATCCCCCATGCGTAACACCGGCCTAATCGCCATCCGCCATCACCTCTGTGAGTATTTTTATCACGCGCGCCATCAACGCGCGACCGAGCGTTTCGGCCTGCGGCAGGTCAATGCCGGTAGCACTGGCGCCGGTGCCGGCCGCGGCATTGACCACCACGGCCAATGTTGCGTAGCAAAGACCCAGCTCGCGCGCAAGCGCTGCTTCCGGCATGCCGGTCATGCCTACCATGTCGGCGCCGTCGCGTGCCATGCGCGTAATTTCCGCCGCGGTTTCGAGACGCGGACCTTGGGTAGCGGCGTAGGCGCCACCGGCATGCACGGTTTCTCCTGCGCGTTGTGCGGCGCGCGTGAGTCTGACGCGCAACGTTTCGCAATAGGGCTGCGTGAAATCTATGTGCTTAACAGCGCTTTCGCCGCCTTCGCCGTCAAAGTAGGTGGCGGCTCTGCCCCAGGTGTAATCGATAATCTGATCGGGTATGGCGAGCGTGCCCGTACCAAATCCCGCGCCGATGCCGCCTACTGTGGCAACGGCCACGATGTTTTTTACGCCCTGCTCATGCAAAGCCCATACGTTCGCGCGGTAGTTAATCCGGTGCGGCGGCAAGCGATGATTTTCGCCATGGCGCGGCAAAAACACGATGTCTCGATTGTTGAGCCGCCCAACCCTCAGCGGCGCGGACGGTTCGCCGTACGGCGTGACAATATTTACCTCGCGCGCGGATTCCAGCGCCGACAGGCTTCCAAGTCCGCTACCACCAATTATCGCCAGCATGAGCTATTCCTGCGTCTGTTTCATCGCGTAAATCGACGGCAGATTGCGCCAATATCCATGCACATCCATGCCGAATCCAAATACATAACGGTCCGGCAGCGTCACGCCGGTGAAATCCGCGGCAATCGGCTTCACTTTCCCCGTTTGCTTGTCCGCCATCACCGCGATCATGATTTTGCGCGCGCCCATGGACAGCAGTTTATCGCGTATCGCGTGCAGCGTAATGCCTTCATCCAGTATGTCATCCACCAACAAAACCAAGCGCCCCGCCACGTTCGACACGGGCATGGCACGAAATACAATTTCGCCGCCGCGCGTGGCATCGCCGTATCGGGTGGCATTGATGCTATCGACGTCGAGCGGAAAATTCAGCTGGGGCAATAACTGTCCCGCAAACACCACTGCGCCGCGCATAACCACCATCACCAGCGGGTTGTCGCTGGCGAGCGCGGCATTCAATTCAGCGGCAAGCCGTGACACCGCGGCATCTACCTGCGTCGCGTCGCAGACCAACTCCGCTGAACTCAGAATGTCGCGTGCCCGCGCCGGCGTCATGCTCATAGAAGTTTTATTTTACTAAATAAAAACATGTAGTTACATGCAATCAGTCATTCAA
>CAMDDY010000189.1 GCA_945893125.1 Bordetella parapertussis | reverse complement strand
GCTGGCGGCGCTGGCCGCGCCAGGATGTCGAGCGTTATCCCGAATACAAGCGCATGTCGGAGGCGCGCGAGGTCGGGCGCGAGGGCGTGACCTCGCTGGTGCCGCCGTGTGTCGTTGGCGAAGTGCGTTACCGCGACGCGGCGCTGGCCGAGGCCGAGCCGCGTGAATTTCAGCAGACGCTGAAAGCATTGAACGCAATGAACGTATCGGGCGGCGGCTTCCGCGAAGCCTTTATGTCGGCGCCGTCGCCGGGCATCGTCGGTTCCGCGTGCAAGAATGAGTACTACGCCAGTGACGATGCCTACCTCGAAGCGTTGGCCGAAGCGTTGCGCGTGGAATACGAAGCGGTGATCCGGCACGGGCTACTGTTGCAAGTCGATTGCCCCGATCTGGCGCTGGAACGGCATCGCTCGTATCAGGATCAGCCCGAAGCGCCCTTCCTGAGTTTTGTCGAGCGCACGGTGGCGGCGATCAATCACGCGCTGCGCAACGTGCCGCGTGACCGCGTGCGCGTGCATGTGTGCTGGGGCAATTACGAAGGCCCGCATGATTGCGACGTACCGTTGCGTACGATTTGGCCGATCCTGCGCAAGCTGAATGTCGGCGGCTTCGTGCTGCCGTTCGCCAATGGGCGTCACGCGCATGAGTTCCGCGTTTTTGAAAAGCTGCCGCTGGCGGACGATCAGATCATCGTTGCCGGCGTGATCGACACGCTGACCAATTTTGTCGAACATCCGGAAACGGTGGCCGAACGCCTTGAGCGCGTGGCGGAAGTGATCGGGGACCCGACGCGTGTGCTCGCCGGCACCGATTGCGGCTTTGATTCCACTGCCGGTCAGGGCCGCGTCGCGTCCGATGTGGCGTGGGCCAAGCTGCGCGCGCTGGTGGAGGGTGCGCGTATAGCGTCGCAGCGGCTATTCTAAATTACCGCGCATGCACCCACCGCAACAACGCATCCTGCACCGCATTGCCGTTGAACGAATTGGCGTGGTTGATGAGCATCACCACCGCCACGCGCCGGCCCTTGGCGTCGAGCACGTAGCCGCCCATCGCGCGCACGCCGGCAATTAAACCCGTTTTGATATGCGCCTGCCCCGCGACACCGCTGTTGGTTAATCGCCGGTACATGGTGCCGTCAACACCCACCAGCGGCATCGACGCGATAAATTCCGGCATCACCGGACTGCGGAATGCAGCTTGCAGCATTTGCCCGAGATCGCGTGCGCTGACGCGCTCGATGCGCGATAGACCCGAGCCGTTTTCGATGACCAGTTGCGGCATCGGCAAGCCGCGGCTGGTGAAAAATTGCTGCACGGCGCGCGCGCCGCGTTCGGGTGTTGCCGCGGCGCCTGCGGTTGCACCTATCGCCAGCAATAACTGTCGCGCCATGACGTTGTTGCTGAACTTGTTGATGTCACGCACGATCTCCGACAACGCCGGCGAGCGTTGGCTCACGAGCTTGACCGAATTTGCGTTCACATCGCCGTCGCGCACACGGCCGTTAAACACGCCGCCCAGATCGCGCCACAGGTGCTGGAACAATCCGCCGGCGTAATCGCGGTGGCCGAGCACGCTGTAGTAATTAACCTGCTCGCCGCACTGGCGCGCGTACGGCCCGGCGAAGGTAATGCGTGCCGTGTCGCCGGTATCCTGCACATGGGTTTTGATGCGTGCGATCCAGTTGCCGCAGGCGCCCTCGCCAAGGGTGAGGTTGTTGATGATTTCGACTTTCGTCAGCGGCGGATCCACGTTGATGCGCACGCCGCGCCCATCCGCATTCGGCGCGAAAGTCAGCGTGAAGGTTTTAAAATTAGTGAGCAGCGCATCGGGCGTGGTGTTGTACGGCTGCGTGGGCTCGCCATCAAAGCGGCCCGGTTCGGGATGATCGTTGGCAAACAGGGATCGGTCCAGCAGCACATCACCGCGAATTTCGCGTATGCCCTTGGCGCGCAGGTTGCGCAGTAACAGCCAGAAATTTTCGATGGTGAATTTCGGATCGCCGCCGCCCTTGATGATGAGGTTGCCGACCAGCACGTCCTGCAGCATCACGCCTTCGGTGTAAATATCGGTGCTCCACTGGTGCGCGGGGCCGAGCAGTTCCAGACCCGCATACGTGGTGACGAGCTTCATCACCGAGGCCGGATTCAGCGGTTGATCCGCGCGATGCGCGACCAGCGGTTCCGCGGCGCCGACTTCCTGCACGTAAATGCCGACACTGGTTTCGGGTATGCCCGCTTTGGCCAATGCTTGCGCCACCGGCGGCGGCAGTTGGGCGTGCGCGACCGTGAATCCCGATGCGCATAAAAAGATGAATAAAAACAATGGGTTATAAATTTTAGACATTCTCGTCACGAAGGCTGTGAACTTGCGATTACCAATCAACGCAGCCGTTGAGGGTTGGGACGACGACGTTGTTCCAATGCAGTTTGCCGCGCACCGCGTCCGCGAAAATACGCGTGGTTTCCGCTTCGCCATGCACAATAAAAGTCCGTGCCGGCGCGTGTTTGAAATGCGCCAGCCAGCCCAGCAAGCCCGCCTGATCGGCATGGGCCGAGAGACCGCCGATGGTGTAAATTTCCGCGCGCACGGCTATCGGCACGCCGAAAATGCGCACTTCTTTTTCGCCGTCGACTATGCGCCGGCCCAAGGTGCCCGCCGCCTGAAAGCCGGTGATGAGTATCGTGTTATCGCGGTGGCCGAGGTTGTGACGCAGGTGATGCTTGATGCGCCCGGCGTCGCACATGCCGCTGGCGGAAATGATGATCGCGCCGTGTTTGATTTCGTGCAGCCGCATGGATTCTTCCACATCCTGCACGAAATGAACCTGCATGCCGTCCTTGTGTTTGCCAGCCCAGTTCATCACTTCCGCCGTGCCGGGATCGAGTATCGCCATGTGGCGCATCGTGATCTCGGTGGCTTTCATCGCCAGCGGCGAATCGACGTAGATTTTCATCGGCGGCAGGCGTTTTTTGCGATGCAGATCAGCCAGCAGGTACAGCATCTCCTGCGCGCGGCCCACCGCGAACGCCGGCACGATCACATTGCCGTGCTTGCGCGTGAGTGTGTCGGTGATGGCATGTTCAAGTTCGGCGAGTGTGGCATCCATTGCGCGATGCAGCCGGTTGCCGTAGGTCGATTCGATCAGCAGAAAATCCGCATCGAAAATCGGCGTCGGGTCGCGCACCAGCGGCCGCGCCGGCTGGCCGATGTCGCCGGAGAACACGCCTTTGATCGTTTTTGAGTTCTCGGTGATCCACGCTTCAATGATGGCGGAACCGAGGATGTGTCCGGCGTCGCGGTAGATGCAGCGCAGCGCCGGGTGCGGATGAATTTCTTCACCGTAAGCGACAATGTGCAGTTGTTGCAAGGTGCTCTGGGCGTCGCGCGCGGTGTAGATGGGTTTGCTGTCCCGCACGCGCGATGTTTTGCGCACCTCGTTACGCCATTGCGCCTCTTTTTCCTGAATATGTGCGCTGTCGAGCAGCATCACTTCGAGCAGATCGCACGTGGCGGCGGTGGCGTAGATCGGGCCGCTGAAGCCTTCGGCGACGAGGCGCGGCAACAATCCGGAATGATCGATGTGCGCATGGGTGAGCAGCACGAAGGCGATGTCGCGCGGATTGAACGCGAACGGTTGGTGGTTTTTGCCGTCGGCTTCGCGTCCGCCCTGAAACATGCCGCAATCGACCAGAAATTGCATGCTCCCCGTTTCAACGCGATGACACGAGCCGGTGACGCCTTCTACGCCGCCGTGGAAATGGAGTTTCATGCGTTCAGCAGTTCCACTGTGCGTGCGGTGAGTAGCGTAATTTCTGCGTCGGAGATGACATACGGCGGCATGAAATACACGGTGTTGTTGATCGGCCGCAGCAGCAAATCCTTTGCAAGCGCTGCTTGATGAAAATTGCGCGCGAACGAAGGATCGCTGGTCTCAACCTCGAACGCCCAGATCATGCCGCTGTTGCGAAAATGCTGGACGCGCGCGTGGCCGGCGATGCCTTGCGCGGCTTGGGTGATGGCGACGCTTAAATCGAGGTTGGATGTAAGTATTTGTTTTTGTTCAAATATTTCCAGTGTTGCCAAGGCCGCGCGGCAGGCGAGCGCGTTACCGGTGTAGGAGTGCGAATGCAAAAAGCCGCGCGTCACCTGGTCGTCGTAGAACGCGGCGTAAACGGCGTCGGTGGTCATTACCACCGACAACGGCAAGTAGCCGCCGGTGATGCCTTTGGATAAACACAAAAAGTCCGGCTTAATTCCGGCTTGCTGGTGCGCAAAAAAAGTGCCGGTGCGGCCAAAACCCGTCATGATTTCGTCGGCGATGAGATGCACGCCGTAGCGATCACACAGCGCTCGTGCTTCGCTTAAGTATGCCGCGTGATACATCGCCATGCCGGTGGCACCCTGCACCAGCGGCTCGACGATCAGCGCGGCGGTGGTAGCGTGATGTTGTTCGAGGTGTGCTTCCAGCGCGCGCGCCGCGCGCAAGGCGTAATTACGCGGCGATTCGCCTGCTTCCGCCAGACGCCAATCGGGGCTTTGCACTTGCGTGCTGGCGCGCAGCAGCGGGGCGTAAGTGTCTTTAAAGAGCGCCACATCGGTAACCGACAGCGCGCCCAGGGTTTCGCCGTGGTAACTCCCCGCCAAATTTATAAAATCGGTTTTACCTGGCTGGCCGCTGTTGCGCCAATAGTGAAAACTCATCTTCAGCGCGATTTCGACTGCCGATGCGCCGTCGCTGCCGTAAAAGCAATGACCGAGCGTATTGCCCGTTAACGCTGCAAGTCGCTCCGACAGTTCAACCACCGGCTCGTGGGTAAATCCCGCGAGCATCGCGTGTTCGAGGGTGTCGAGTTGATCGCGCAGCGCGGCGTTGATGTGCGCGTTGCCGTGGCCAAAGAGGTTGACCCACCACGAGCTCACCGCATCGAGATAACGCTTGCCATCAAAATCATACAGCCAGCAACCGGCAGCGCGCGCCACCGGAATGAGCGGCAGCGACTCGTGCTGCTTCATCTGCGTGCAGGGGTGCCACACGGCGGCTAGGCTGCGTTTTAGCAGCAGACTGTTGCGAGTGCTGGTTTGCATTGCTTGCGGCAATTGCCTATAAAGGTGTCTAACCACAAAAAAACCACCGACATCTGAATGAGCGTCGCAGGTTACGTAGTACTCCGTTACATCGCCGCGCCGGTTTTCGCGCCGCCAAGGTCAACTTTCCTCTGCTGCCTGCCGTTATTGTTAATACGGCACGTGCTCTGCATTTTCAGTTTTGAGTTTATCACCGCTTCATCACTGAACAGGAGATAGCCGCTCATGGAACTGCTTGAACGCATTGAAGGCCAGATCGCCGCCACCGGTTTGCCGCTGGTGGGCATTACGCTCGCGGCGGTGCCTTGCCCCGACACCCCCATCATTCTCACGCTGCATTGGCATGGCTTTATCAAAGAGAAGCTTGCCGATATTGAAGAAGCGCAGCCGGTGGCGTATACGCCGATTCCGAGTTCGGCCTTGCAGGTGAACGAGCGCTGGAGTGATTGGGCGGCAGTCGAGCAGGCGACGTTGGACGCGGCGTGGCAATTGGGTGCGTGGGATGTGGCGCGCGCCGAGCGCCCCGGTTGTGCGCGTCCTGGCGCGCACGCCGGCGAGCCGCTGGAATGTTTGCAGGCGTTTGGCGCGTTTCCGTACGGCGTTAATGGGCAGCAGCTGGTCGTGAGCGACGCGCCGGATGCGGACGAGCTGTTGAAACTCGCGGCCCTGCGCGGCTATTTGATGTGGATGTTCCGTCCCGTCAGCGGCGGCATTTGGGGTGAGGTCGCGGCGGATGCCACCTTGACGCCGGAAGGCCGTCGCGCCGGGCGCTGCCCGGTGCATCCGATACCGATCAGTTGCGAAGGCCGGCGTCAAACGGTGTACCGCTTGGGCATGCCGGGGCCGCGCAGCGAGCAATTTACCGAAGCCGCTTGATGACGGCGGCAGAGGGAAGGTGATAACGAAAAACCGGATCGTATGGGCAATGCTTTGCGCGGCGCTGCTGCTCGCGGCGTGCGCGAATCCGCTGCCGCCGGAGAAATCCGCGTACGTCGGGCAGTGGAATGCGCCGGGCCTGAGTTTGCTGATTACGCAAAGCGGCAGTGTGTCCTATGAGCGCAAAAAAGGCAGCACCAGGACCACCATCAATGCGCCGCTGAAAAAATTCGAGGGCGATAATTTTGTCGTCGGCATCGGTCTGTGGACTACCACCTTTGTGGTGTCCAAGCCGCCGCGCGAGGAAGCAGGCCGCTGGAAAATGACGGTGGATGGCGTGGAACTAACCCGCGCGGCTGCCGGGAAGTCAACGTGAGCAAGTGCCAACTCATTTAATAAAAATCATTAAAAACAAATAGTTAAAAAATTTAAGCTTGTAAATCCTGTTTGTCGGCAGCGGTTAACCCGCTGTTTTTACGTACAAACCTGTTGAATTTGCTGCGGTACGGCATTACCATTAGCACTCATCGGAGTTGAGTGCTAACAAGTCTCCGGCATCACACCATTCAACTGCAATGGTGCCCCGCCGCCGCTCCGAAGATTCCGTCAAAAAACTCAACAGGAGAAAGTTTATGAAAATTCGTCCGTTGCACGACCGTATCATCGTGAAGCGGCTGGAAGAGGAACGCAAAACCGCTTCCGGTATTGTGATCCCCGACACCGCCGCCGAAAAACCCGATCAAGGCGAAGTCAAAGCCATTGGCACGGGCAAGCGTGGTGATGATGGCAAGTTGATCCCGCTCGACGTCAAAGTCGGCGACCGTGTGCTCTTCGGCAAATACTCCGGCCAAACCGTCAAAGTTGACGGCGACGAACTGCTGGTGATGCGCGAAGAAGACATCATGGGCGTGGTTGAAAAGTAAGCCGCTGAAACCTAATCTGGAGAAATAAATCATGGCCGCTAAAGAAGTCAAATTTCATGAAAGCGCCCGCCACAAAATCGTGGCCGGTGTGAACGTACTTGCCGATGCCGTCAAAGTGACGCTCGGCCCCAAAGGCCGTAACGTGGTGCTCGAACGCAGCTTCGGCGCCCCGACGGTAACCAAAGACGGCGTATCCGTAGCCAAAGAAATCGAACTGAAAGACAAGTTCGAAAACATGGGCGCGCAAAGGGTGAAAGAAGTCGCTTCCAAGACTTCCGACATCGCCGGCGACGGCACCACCACCGCCACCGTGCTGGCCCAGGCGATCGTCCGCGAAGGCGCCAAGTACGTCGCCGCCGGCATCAACCCGATGGACCTGAAACGCGGCATCGACAAAGCCGTGGTTGCCACCGTCGAAGAGCTGAAAAAGCTCTCCAAGCCCTGCACCACCAACAAAGAAATCGCGCAAGTCGGCTCGATCTCGGCCAACGCCGATGCCTCGATCGGCAAAATCATTGCCGACGCAATGGACAAAGTGGGCAAAGAAGGCGTGATCACCGTTGAAGACGGCAAGAGCCTCGACAACGAACTCGAAGTCGTCGAAGGCATGCAGTTCGACCGCGGTTACCTGTCGCCTTACTTCATCAACAATCCGGACAAGCAAATCGCCATACTGGAAGATCCGTACGTGCTGTTGCACGACAAAAAGATCTCCAACATTCGCGACCTGCTGCCCTTGCTTGAGCAAGTTGCCAAAGCCGGTAAGCCGCTCTTAATCGTCGCCGAAGAAGTTGACGGCGAAGCGCTGGCCACCCTGGTGGTAAACAACCTGCGCGGCATCCTGAAAACCTGCGCCGTCAAAGCGCCGGGCTTCGGTGATCGCCGTAAAGCCATGCTCGAAGACATCGCGATTCTCACCGGCGGCACCGTGATCGCCGAAGAAGTCGGTCTGTCACTCGAAAAAGCCACCTTGAAAGACCTCGGCCGCGCCAAGCGCATCGAGATCGAAAAAGAAAACACCACGCTGATCGACGGCGCCGGTGACAAGGCCGGCATCGAAGGCCGTGTGAAAAACATCCGCGTGCAAATCGAAGAAGCCACCAGCGACTACGACAAAGAAAAACTGCAAGAGCGCGTGGCCAAGTTGGCCGGCGGTGTTGCACTGATCCGCGTCGGCGCTGCAACCGAACTCGAAATGAAAGAGAAAAAAGCCCGCGTTGAAGACGCTCTGCACGCAACCCGTGCGGCCGTCGAAGAAGGCATCGTGGTGGGTGGTGGCGTTGCGCTGATTCGTGCCCGTAGCACCATGGGCAAGGTCAAGGGCGACAACTCCGACCAGGAAGCCGGCATCAAAATCGTGTTGCGTGCGCTCGAAGAGCCGCTGCGTCAGATCGTATCCAACGCAGGCGAAGAGCCGTCGGTGGTGCTGAACAAAGTGGTCGAAGGCAAAGGCAACTACGGCTACAACGCCGGCACCGGCGAGTATGGCGACCTGGTGCAGATGGGCGTGCTCGATCCGACCAAAGTAACCCGTTGCGCGTTGCAAAACGCCGCATCGATTGCTGGCTTGATCCTGACGACCGACGCGATGGTTGCAGAAGCACCGAAGGACGACGAAGGTGGCGGACACGGCGGCCATGGTCACGGCGGTATGGGTGACATGGGCGGCATGGGAATGTAATTTTCGCTTCGCGAAAATTACTTCCCATGGGGGCGGAATCGAACAGAGGGAACCCTGCGGGTTCCCTCCGTAACCTCCCTCCGCACAAAAAGTAGCCCCGCTTTGCGGGGCTTCTTTTTGCCTGTTAACCGAGACACTGTTTTTAAATCAATGGTTTGCGCATCAAGCGCTGTACGATAAAATAGCGCTCCTTCCTGTAGTTCCGGGGCCAAGTAGCTCAGTTGGTAGAGCAGCGGACTGAAAATCCGTGTGTCGGTGGTTCAATTCCGCCCTTGGCCACCAGTAAAATCAATGACTTACATGTTAATTCGTGTGAGTCATTTTTTATTCAACGACCAATGTAGGCACTGTGTAGGACTTTTCGGTCAACGGATTGGCCTTATTACGTCATTTTCATCGCCGCACGGCTTCCGGGGGACCCATTCAATCCATTGTCGGGGTTGAGCGCGAATGGTCAGCCTGGTTGATCGGGGCCAGCCCCCAGTCGTCGAGGATCAGCAGATCCGTTTTGGCCAGCACCGCGAGCCGCTTGCCAAAGCTGCCATCGCCATGGGCAATGCGCAGTTCCTCGAACAGTCGCGGCATGCGCACATAAGCCACTGA
>CAMDDY010000188.1 GCA_945893125.1 Bordetella parapertussis | reverse complement strand
TGACGAAAAACTAGCGAATGCCAACGGCTGCATGGCCTGTCATCAAATCGACAAGAAAATTCTCGGCCCGTCGTTCAAGGATGTCGCCGCCAAATACAAGGGCGACAAAGCCGCAGAAGCCACGCTGGCGAAAAAAGTGAAAGACGGCGGCAAAGGCGTATGGGGCGAGATGGTGATGCCGCCGAACGCGCATGTGAAAGATGCCGATATCGCAGCCATGGTGAAATGGATCATGGCGCAGAAGTAACGCGCGATACCAAGCAACAAAAAAGGCCGGGCTTCATAACGAAGCCCGGCCTTTTGTTTGAACCGTTTGATACGTTGGGTGCGTCCGCTTAGAAAAACGCCAGCGCCCGCGCCTCGATACTCTGCCGCGGCGGCGCGCCGGGCTTGGTTGCCGGATCGGTAAACGAGGTGTGTGCGGTAAAACGCGCGCGGCCGTCTTTCATCGAATCAAACACCTTGAACACCAGCGCTTCGTCGCGCGTCATTTTCGGAAAATAAATCCACCGGTGTTTGGGATTGTAGGCGAGACGATAGGTTTGCCCGATGCGCGTCGGATAGCGCCGCTCGGCGATCAGCAAATCGTCAAACGCGATGGTATGCGCATCCACCATCGCCAGCGGGTTTGATTCAATCGGCTGGTTGATCGCGCGCCACACCTGAATAATCGCAAAACGTTTTTGCAATAGCGCGCTGGCTTCATCCGGCAGCAAATCGCGCACGCGCTGCGGCCCGGACCATTCGGTGTAATCGTTGTGCGCGGAAACCACCGGCTCGCGAATTAACTTCGCCTCGCGCTCGGCCTGATCGCCGGAACGCAGCGTGTGATCGAACAACACCACGCGGGTGGCGCCGGATTCGCGCTTGATAAGGTCTTCGACTTCGCGGTAATACACGGATTTTAATTCCTGCTCGTCGAAAAAATTCTTCATCGCGGTTTGGTGATCAACAAACACGAAGCCATTTTTCTCCAGCGTGAAGCTCGCCGCCATCGAGCGTCCGTTCTCCATCGGCATCGGTCGCATATCCAGCGCGCCGGTTTTGCGGCGGCTGATGTCGCCGGGGCCAAAGGTTTCGTTGACGAGTTTTTCGCCGGTGTTCAGCGTGTACGGTATTTCAACCAGCGTCTGTGGATTGGGCGCGTTCATGGGGTTCACCTTTTTACGGGGCGGAAGCGCAAGACTAGGCCATTGCCGGGCCAATGGTCAAATGTGCGTACAATGCGCGCCAACAAATCAACCGGGAGACGACCGTGGCGGCAAAGCACGAATTGCAGGAATGGATGGGCTTTATCGGCGTGGGTGTGATGGGCGGACGCATGGCGCGGCGGCTGCTGGAAGCGGGGTTTCCGCTGCTGATTCACGACGTCAACCCCGCCGCGTTAAAGCCGCTGGTGAAGCTCGGCGCCAAGGTCGCGCGCAGCCCGCGCGAGGTGGCAGACAAGGCGCGCATCGTGTTCGCCAGCGTGCCCACGCCGCCGGTGTTGCGCGAAGTGGCGCTGGGCGTGAAGGGAACGGAGGGCTTGATACACGGCAAGGCGATCAAAATTCTCGTCGATCTTTCCACGACGGGTTCCGTCATCGAAAAAGAAATCGCCAAAGCCCTCGCGGTGCGTGGCATCGACCTCGTGGATTCCCCGATATCCGGCGGCGCCTCGGGCGCGGACAAGGGCACGCTCGCCGTAATGGTGGCGGGCAAACCCGATTCTATAGCCGCAGTGCGCGACGCGCTGAAAGTGATCGGTAAAGTATTTGTCGTCGGCAAGCAGCCGGGTCAGGCGCAAACCATGAAGCTGCTCAACAATCTGCTATCGACCAGCGCGCTGGCGATGCGTCTGGAAGTGTTCGTGGCGGGCGCGAAAGCGGGTCTCGACCCCGACATGATGGTGGCCGTCATCAACGCGGGCAGCGGCCGCAACAGCGCCACCGAGGAAAAAAGTCCAAAATCGGTGTTGACGCGCACCTTTGATTTCGGTTTTCCGATTTCCGGCGCGCGCAAGGACATTGGCCTCGCCATCGAGGAATGTCAGGCCATGGGCCTGCCGATGATCGTCGGCAGCGCGGCAAAACAGTTATGGGAATTTGCCTATAATCAGGGCGGCGGCAAGCGCGACATGACCACGTTGATTACTTATCTGGAGCCGTGGGCGGGGGTTGAGGTGCGCGGGAAAGCGGCTGGTAAAAAGCCCAAGGGGCGTAGACGCACCTGATTCACGCCGCCGCAGCATCGTAGGATGGGTGAAACCCATCGCAAACGCTATGTCCATTGTGATGGGTTTCACCCATCCACGAACTGACATGCTCGTTTGACAGCGCCTATCCTGCCAACGATAATCATTTCATTCGCAAAACAATAGCTTACCGATCGGGGATGACCATGGACCGTAGACTGTTAATCAAATCAGCAGTAGCCGCTATCGCAGTAGCAACCACGCTCGCGCTTACCGCCTGCGGCGACAAAACACCACCGCCCGCGGCTAAAAAAGCCGACGCACCGAAAGTGCCTGAAATGCAGGTGGTAAAAATCGGTGTCGCCTCGCCGTTGACCGGCGCGCAGGCGCACATCGGCATCGACATCCGCAACGGCGTGCAGCTTGCGATAGAAGACGCCAACAAGGCCGGCGTCAACATCGGCGGCAAAGCAGTGAAGCTCGAAATGGTCGCCGAAGACGACGAAGCGAATCCGACCAAGGCCACCACGGTGGCGCAGAAATTGGCGGACGCGAAAGTCTCGGCCGTGGTCGGGCACTTCAATTCCGGCGCTTCGATTCCAGCGTCGAAAATTTATGCCGATGCGGGCATACCGCAGATTTCGCCTTCGAGCACCAACCCGGATTACACGCTCAAAGGTTACAAGACCACGTTTCGCGTGGTGGCGCATGACGGTAAACAGGGCCCGACGCTCGCCAGCTATGCGCTCGGCAAGTTAAAAGCGAAAACCATCGCGGTAATCGACGACAGCACGGCCTATGGGCAGGGACTCGCGGACAGCTTTGAGGCAGCGGTGATAGCCGGCGGCGGCAAGCTGGTGGCGCGCGAGCACACCACCGACAAAGACACCGACTTCAAGGCGATCCTTACCAAGATCAAGGGCAAGAATCCTGATCTGATCATGTTCGGCGGCATTGATCCGCAAGCCGGTCCGATGGTCAAGCAGATGAAAGAACTCGGCATCAAGGCGCAATTCATCGGCGGCGATGGCATGCAGGCGCTGAACTTCATCAAGCTCGCGGGCGAATCCGCCGAGGGCGCAATTGCCTCAACGCCCGGACTGCCGAAAGAACTCATGCCCGGCGGCAAGGATTTTCTGGCCAAATTCAAGGCGAAGTTCAATGCCGATGTAGAACTCTATGCGCCCATGGGCTACGACGCAGTGATGGTGTTCATCGAAGCGATGAAGCGCGCGGGCTCGGCTGATCCGGCGAAATTCTTGGCGGAAATCGGCAAGACGGATTACAAGGGCGTGATTGGCCCGATTGCGTTTGATGAAAAAGGCGATTTGAAAAACGGCCCGATCACCATTTACGTGGTGAAGGGCGGCAAGTGGGAAGCGCTGGAAACCGTATCGCCGGGTGCTGCGCCAGCAGATGTCAAAACCGAGGCTCCCAAGGACGCGGCGAAGAAGTAAGCTGCTCGTCGCTCAAGTGAATAAATTAACGGCACCGTAAAGGTGCCGTTTTCATGTGGCCCATGGATATATTTCTTCAACAGCTACTGAACGGCCTGTTGCTCGGCAGCATCTATGCGCTGGTGGCGCTGGGTTACACCATGGTCTACGGCATCCTCGGACTGATCAACTTTGCACATGGCGATATCGTGATGGTGGGCGCGCTGGTAGCGCTGTCGGTCGTGACAGCGCTGGGCGCGAGCCTGCCCGTCGTGCTGGTATTGTTGATTGCTGCCGCCGCTGCCGTGGCGGTTTGCGTGGCGCTCGGTCTTGTCATCGAACGCACGGCGTATCGTCCGCTGCGCCGCGCGCCGCGCTTAGCACCTTTGATCACGGGCATCGGCGTATCGATACTGATTCAATACTCTGCGGCGCTGGTATGGGGCAAGCAATACCTCTCCATGCCGGAAATCGTCAAGCCCGGAAAAATCGAATTCGGCGGCGCGCAGATCACCACCACGCAGGCGTTCATTTTTGTTTTGGCGTGCACGATCATGGCCGCACTGCTATGGTTTGTAAAAGCGAGCCGCATGGGACGCGCGATGCGCGCCACCGAGCAAAATCCGGATGTCGCCGGCTTGATGGGCGTGGACACCACGCGCGTGATCGCGTTCACCTTTGCGCTCGGCGCATCCATCGGCGCGATAGCGGGTGTGATGGTGGTGCTGTATTACGGGCAGGGCCATTATTTCATGGGCTTCATGCTGGGGTTGAAGGCGTTTACCGCTGCGGTGCTGGGCGGCATCGGCAATATTCCCGGCGCGATGCTGGGCGGCTTGCTGCTGGGCTTGATCGAAAGTTTAGCGGCGGGCTATATGGGCGATATCACCGGCGGCGTGTTCGGCAGCAATTACCGCGATGTGTACGCGTTTTTCGTGCTGGTGCTGGTGCTGATGCTGCGGCCTTCGGGGTTGATGGGTGTGGGCTCGGGCGATCGAGCTTAACGTCCCAAACCCGTTTGACGCAGATTTACGCAGATGAACGCAGATTTAGATATCAATAAGGTGACCGAGTTGGTAATCGGATGCGCGTACCGGGTAGGGAGCACGTTGGGCTCGGGCTTTCTTGAAAAAGTATATGAGAATGCATTGATGGTTGAGCTTCGCAAGGCAAACGTGCCGTCAAGCCAACAACACGCCATGAAAGTTATGTACTCCGGCGAAGTCGTGGGCGACTATATTGCCGATATCCTCGTGGCCGGTAGTGTGATCGTCGAGATCAAGGCATTGCAGCGTCTGGAGAAGATACACATGGCCCAGTGCCTGAATTATCTCAAGGCATTAAATTTGCGGATCGGTTTGCTAATCAATTTCGGTGCGCCGAGTGTGGAAATCAAGCGTATCGTAAACGGACTTTAATCTGCGTTCATCTGCGTAAATCTGTGTCGAAGAATTTGACCTTTCATCGTTTTCTCCTCTATGCGGTCATTGCCATTGCAATGATCGCGCTGCCGTTCGTGATCGATGCCACGCTGGGTCGCGCGTGGGTGCGTATTATTGATGTGGCGTTGTTGTTTGTGATGCTGGCGTTGGGGCTGAACATCGTGGTGGGCTACGCGGGTTTGCTCGATCTCGGCTACATCGCTTTTTTTGCGGTGGGCGCCTACTGTTATGCGCTGCTGGCTTCGCCGCAATTTGGCATACACGGCTCATTCCTGGTGTTGCTTCCGCTGGGCGCGATGGTGGCTGCGGTGTTCGGCGTGATTCTGGGCGCGCCGACCTTGAAATTGCGTGGTGACTATCTCGCTATCGTCACGCTTGGCTTTGGCGAAATCATTCGTATCTTCCTCGTCAATCTTAACCGTCCGCTCAACATTACCAACGGGCCGCGCGGCATTACGCTGATCGATCCCTTGCAGGGCGCAGGCATTTCTCTTTCAAAAACATATACTTACGGGGAGTTCGTGATTGCGCCCGTGCATATGTATTACTTCGTGTTTCTGGCGTGCGCGCTGCTGACGATATTTATTTCGCTGCGGCTGGAAAATTCGCGCATCGGCCGTGCATGGGTGGCGATCCGCGAAGATGAATTGGCCGCCAGCGCGATGGGCATCAACACGCGCAACGTCAAACTGCTGGCGTTTGCGATGGGCGCAACCTTTGGCGGCGTGGCGGGCGGTTTGTTCGCGTCGTTCCAGGGCTTCATCAGCCCGGAGAGTTTTACGCTGCTCGATTCGGTGATGGTGTTGTGCATGGTGGTGCTGGGTGGCATGGGCAATGTGCGCGGCGTGGTGCTGGGCGCGATTCTGCTCACCGCACTGCCCGAGGCGTTGCGCTACGTCGGGCCGCTGCAACAGCAGTGGCTGGGGCGCGTATTCATCGATCCATCGGATTTGCGCATGCTGTTGTTTGGCTTGGCACTAGTGCTGATGATGTTGTTCCGCCCCGCGGGTTTGTGGCCTTCCAAAACACGCCGGCGTGAACTGATGGTTACCGTGGTTACCACTAGGGAGAAAACCAGTGGCTGAAACGTTGCTGGCCGTCAGCGGCATCACCAAACGTTTCGGCGGGTTGAGCGCTTTGAACAGCGTGTCGATGTCGGTTGCGCGCGGCGAAATTTTCGGCTTGATCGGTCCCAATGGCGCGGGCAAGACTACGCTGTTTAATATTTTGACCGGCGTGTATCACCCGGATGGCGGTGAATTTGTCTTTGCGGGCCGGCGATTGTCGGGACTGCAGTCGCATCAGGTCGCCGAAGCGGGCATTGCGCGCACCTTTCAGAACATCCGCTTGTTCGCCAATATGACCGCGCTGGAAAACGTCATGGTCGGGCGTCACGTGCGCACGCGCGCCGGGGTGCTCGGCGCGATATTACGCAACCGCGCCATTCGACTTGAAGAGTCGGCCATCGAAAAACGCGCGAATGAACTGCTCGACTACTGCGGCATCGCGCGCCACGCCAATGAACTTGCGCGCAACCTGGCTTACGGCGATCAGCGGCGGCTGGAAATCGCGCGCGCACTGGCGACAGACCCGAAGCTGCTGGCGTTGGATGAACCCGCCGCCGGTATGAACGCCACCGAGACCGCCGCATTGAAACAATTGCTCGAACGCATACGCGGCGACGGCATCACGCTGCTTTTGATCGAACACGACGTGAAACTGGTGATGGGCCTGTGCGACCGCGTGGCGGTTCTCGACTACGGTGAAAAAATCGCCGAGGGCGTGCCTGCGGAAGTGCAGCGCGATCCCAAAGTGATCGAAGCCTATTTGGGAGTCGCCGTTGCTTGAAGTGCGCGGCCTCAAGGTGGCCTATGGTGGCATCAATGCCGTCAAGGGCATCGACCTCGAAGTGCGCGCGGGTGAAATGGTTGCCTTGATTGGCGCCAACGGCGCGGGCAAGACCACCACCTTGAAAGCCTTGTCGGGATTACTCACGCCCGCCGCGGGCAGCGTGTATTACGACGGACACGACGTGACGGGTACCCCTGCGTTTGAGCTGGTGCGGCGCGGTCTCGCACTGGTGCCCGAGGGCCGCGGCGTGTTCGCGCGGCTCACCGTCGAAGAAAATCTCGCGATGGGTGCGTATATTCGTGATGACAAAGCGGCAATTGCCGCAGATTGCGAACGCGCCTACGCCACCTTTCCACGGCTCGCTGAACGGCGCGCGCAACTCGCCGGCACACTCTCCGGCGGCGAACAGCAAATGCTCGCCATCGCGCGCGCGTTGATGTGCAAGCCGCGTTTGCTGCTGCTGGACGAACCGAGCATGGGCTTGGCGCCGATAGTCGTACAAAAGATTTTTGAAACCATCCGCACAGTCGCGCGCGAGGGCGTCACGCTGCTCCTGGTCGAACAAAATGCGCGGCTGGCGCTGCAAACCTGCGATCGTGGCTACGTGATGGAAAGCGGGTTGATTACGTTAAGCGGCGAGGCAAAAACGTTACTGGATAATCCGGACGTCCGGCGGGCGTACCTCGGCGAATAAAGGCGGCGCTACCTGGTGGGCAAGTATTTATCCCACAGCTGATTTCTCAACCGATTACCGGGATCGACGCGCGTTTTCAGCGCGGCGAAGGCGCGGGCTTGCGGGTAGGCGCGCTCGAACTGTTCGCGCGTCGCATGTAGACGATACGGCAGGTAGTATCGCCCGCCCAGTTCCAGCGCCGCATCGATCAGCTTTCGCGTCCAGAGCCCCACGGCATCGCTGGCCGAGGATTGGGTGCCCTGTTTGTAATACAGCACAAAGGTGAATACCTCCGCCGGCGCCCACGCCATCAGCGACAGCTTGTCTGCGGGTGAGTGCCGAATGGACACGTTCAGCGCGGTGACCTGATGCGTCTTCAGGATGCCGGCCATGCGCTGCGTGAACGGCACAAAGTTTTCCACTGGAACAAAGTATTCCTGCAACACGTACGTGGACAGGCGGCGCGAGCGCGGCTCCAGCGACGCGGCGTCCTGGCTGGCCTCGTAGTTGCGCCAGGTTACGGCGGGTCTCCGCGGCAGCTTGCGATCAATCACGTTCTCGCGCAGATGACTGCCGCCGGGCAATTCGGTGAGCGCCCATATGGCATTTTTTTCGAGCTTGTAGTTGAGTCCGCGCGGCACCAGCCGCGCTTTTTCCGTGAGGGGGTTTCCGGACGTAACCCAACTGATCGCGCGGGGCGCGGCAAAATTCGGCGGCGTCAAATCCGCGTTATGCAAGACCATCTTCTTGTTGGTCAGTATCTTGTCGCGGAAAAACGCCGGATAATGTTCGAGCGCCACGTTCTCCACCACGCGCTCGATTCTGGAATTGGCATCCAGCGCGAGTTCCACTTCCGTGATGACCCCCAGCCCGCCATAGCCCCCGGCCACCGCGCGAAACAATTCCGGCTCTCGCGTGCGCGACAATTCCAGCACGTCGCCGTTGGCGGTCACCAGTTGCAGGGCCTGCACTGCATTGATCAGCGGCCCCTGTCCCACGTAACGTCCATGCACATTGACGGACACCGAGCCGCCGACGGTGAAGTTGGCGTAACTCTGCATGATTTTCACCGACAAATCGCGCGGATCGATCACGTCCTGCAGATCGCGCCAGATCATGCCCGCCTGCACGCGTGTGCTGTGTCGCGCCGCGTCGAAAGACACCACCTGGTTCATCGCGCGCGTGTCCAGATGCAGGGAGCCGACGGCGGCAATCTGCCCGCCCATGCTGTAGCGCCCGCCGCCCACCGAAATCGAACCGGGCCACGCCCGCAGGGCGGCACGAAGTTCATCGGCGGAACGCGGCTTGCGTTCGTCCGCGACGGTGACCGGGTTGAGTTGCGTCACGTCGTTGATGGTCTTGCCCTCGGCCGCGCGGAGCGCCGGCGCGAACGCGGACACCCCCGCAGCAGCGGTAAGTTCAAGCAAGCGGCGGCGCGTCAGCATGAATGCTCGCTATATCGTGATCAATGCCGGCTGGACTTGCGCACAGCCGGATTAAGCTTGTCGATATCCGCCTGCACCTGCTCGCGGCTGCGCTCGTACACGATCTCGCGTCCCATCACGCTGCCCACGTACGCCGCCCCGGTGCGCG